>JAENXP010000209.1 GCA_016649475.1 Burkholderiales bacterium
CTTAAACCTATTAATCAACGTGTTATAAGCTATTTTCGGAATATGGCCGGGCGCGAGGTTGGCGGGGGCTCACTTCCGCTCGCTTACCAGGGGTCGGGTTGATATACTGCGCGGCTTTCCGACTGCGCAGATGCCGTCAAACTTTCCCCGCGTCCCTTGCAATACCAGGGGATATGTTTCTTCCAGTTCTCCCGAGTCGGAGGTGGCTTCGCCAATACTGCAATGGTTGATCAGAAGAGCCTGCAAAAGGAAGGGAGACATCTCCGCGTGTGCCTCGACTTCAGAGGCCATTTCGTTAGCTCGGAAATGGCCGCGAAGCGCACTGGAATTTCAGGGCAGCCATGCGGGTAGTTGAGAGCCGCGCTGCGCGGCTTTGGCTGCAGGCGATGCCCGCGCTATTCGTGCTCCTGTGGAGCACAGGCTTTGTCAGCGCCAAATACGGCCTGCCATATGCCGAACCGCTGACTTTTCTGCTGTTGCGCTTTGCTCTGGTGGTGGTGCTGATGCTGCCGCTCGCGCTATTGATGCGCGCGGCCTGGCCGCAAACATTGACGCAGCTTGGGCATGTGGCGCTAGTCGGGGTACTGATGCAGGGCGGCTACCTCAGCGGCGTGTTCTGCTCCATTCATCTTGGTATGTCAGCGGGTGTCAGCGCGCTGATCGTCGGTTTGCAGCCCATTCTCACGGCGTTTGCCAGTGCGCCCCTGTTCGGTGAAAGGCTGCAGGCGCGGCAATGGTCGGGGTTGGTTCTGGGCTTTGGCGGCGTGCTGTTGGTCGTGCTCGGACGCTCGACGCTATCGGGAATTACGCCGGAGACGCTAGCCTTGTCACTGTTGGCGCTGCTATCCATTACGGTCGGCACGCTGTATCAGAAGCGCTACTGTGGCGCGGTGGATCTGCGCACCGGTTCGGTGATTCAGTTCTGCGCCGCGGGGCTGGTGCTGCTGCCCCTGGCGTTCGCGTTCGAAACCATGCAGGTGCGCTGGACCGGCGAATTCATCGCCACTCTGGCCTGGCTGGTACTGGTGCTGTCTATCGGTGCGATATCCCTGCTGTATATCCTCATCCGCAAGGGCGCCGCAACCAGGGTGGCAAGCCTGTTCTATCTCGTTCCGCCGACTACGGCGCTGATGGCATTTGCCATGTTCGAAGAAACGCTCAGCCCGATGGCGATGGTGGGGATGGCGCTGGCGGCTATCGGTGTGGCCTTGGTAGTTTACCGGCGCCAGTAGAAGAACCCGCCAGAGGGGTGTAAGGGGTAGCCAAAGTTCCAGTCGTAACCGAAGAAACCCGGCCACCCAGGATCGTAATAATAGCTGTTGTGCCACAAGATCTGCCCGCGCAGGAGTTCCTGGGCGTGGCGTCTTTCGCGCAGGTTCATCTCCTCGGCGATGCGCTCGCGCAGTTCCTGCTCGCGCGCAGACTGGATGTGGTCCAGCACTTCCGTGCTCACGCCCTGTGCATGCAATTCGATGGCCTCCGACGCACTGAGGTCGTAGCTCGAGCCCGTTTCCTCGATGCGCGCGATTATTTGACTCGCGCTTGCACCCTCCTTGGACATGCGCACGAGTTCCGCCGGCGGCAGATTCGGCGCCGGCTTGGGCAGCAGTTGAGAAATTTCATCGGGGGAGAGCGGGGCGACGCCGGGGACAGGTTCCGGTTGCCGGGAAACATGGGTGCAACCGAAGAGCGAGAGTGCGACGATCGCAATCAGTACAGGACGCAGCATGGCCATCCCAGTATTGGACCACCCGTTCCTCCCAAACGCAACACTCACTTCCGTCGGGGGAAATCCAAGTGCCGGCGCCGGGGAGCTTGACCCACAAGGTGAACTCGTCTATAAAGCAAACAGTCGTTTGTTCTTCTTATTCTTCGGACTCCATGTCCCAGCCCCTACGCATACCGCGCAGCGATAACCGACTGCCGCTGATCCTGGACGCGGCGGCACGCCTGTTTCGCGAGAAAGGCTATGCCGCGACGTCGATGCGCGACATTGCCGCCGCGGTGGACATGCTGCCGGGGTCGCTTTATTACCATTTCACCGCGAAGGAAGACCTGCTGGTCGCGGTCTACGAGGAGGGCGTGCGGCTGATCACCGAAAAGGTGCGGGTCGCCGTTGCCAAGCATGCCGAGCCCTGGGCTAGGCTGGAGGCGGCGGCGGTGGCGCATCTGGAGGCATTGCTCAAGACCGGCGACTATGCGCTGGTGGTGATACGGGTGCTGCCGCAGGATGTGCCCAAGGCGGCGGCGCGCCTGGTGAAACTGCGCGACGGCTATGACAGGCTGTTCGCGGACTTGGTAGCAGCGCTGCCGCTGCCGCCGGAGACCGACCGTCAGAGCTTGCGCCTGCTGCTGCTGGGCGCACTCAACTGGAGCCAGCACTGGTTTCGCGAGAACGGCAGGAATTCCCCGCGCAGCATCGCACGCAGTTTTCTCAAGCTGCTGCGCGAGGCGCAGAAACCATGAACATGACCGGAAGTAAACGAGGCGGCGCATCATGACTACGCAACCACCCAAGGTGCTCGTAACCAAAATCGGCCTCGACGGCCACGACCGCGGCAGCCGTGTGGTCGCTTCCTTCCTGCGCGATGCCGGCATGGAAGTGGTCTATACGCCGCCCTGGCAGGACATTCCCGCGGTGGTCAAGCTGGCGATGGAGGAGGACGTCGACGTGATCGGCGTGTCCTCGCTCGCCACCGACCACCTGATCGTGCCCAAGCTGATGCAGGCGCTGGGCGCGGCGGGATTGCAGGACATCGCCGTCATCGTCGGCGGCATCGTGCCCGACGCAGACGAGGCGATGCTGCTCGAGGCCGGCGTGGCGCGGGTATTCCACCCGGGCAGCGCGCTCGAGGAAATCGCGGCCGAGATCGGCCGCCTCACCGGCGCGCGGCGCGCCCTGAACAGTTAGCGAGGAGACGCGGATGAACAAGCCACTGGACGCAAGCAATCTTTCGGCGCAGGAAACTGCCGCGGAGCAATGGCAGCGCGAATTCGACGCGACCGCCCTCAGCGACAAGCCCACTCGCAATCGCTCCGGCATCGATGTCAAGCCCTTGTACACGCCGCAGGACTGGAGCGGCGACTACGCCGCCGAGCTCGGCTATCCGGGACAGCCGCCTTACACCCGCGGCATCTACGCCAGCATGCACCGCGGCCGCACCTGGTCGCAACGGCAATTGATCGGGCTGGGCACGCCGCCGGATTACAACGCACGCCTGCTCGATATGATCGCGCAGGGAACTACGGCGGTGTCGCTGATACCGTGCAACTCGGTGTTCCGTGGCTACGACATGGACGAGGTGCATGCGGAGTTGCTCGGCACCTGCGGCGTGGTCGCGAACACCGTGGATCACATGGACCAATGCCTCGCCGGCGTGGATCTGGCGCGCACGTCCTGCGCCATGAACGATCCTTCGCCGTTTACCCTGCTCGCGTTCGTGCTCGCGACAGCAAAACGGCACGGCGTCGACTGGCGCGCGATCAGCGGCACCTCCAATCAGAGCGACTATCTGAGCCACTTCGTCGCCAACCACATGTTCTTCCGCATCGCGCTTCCGGGCGCGCGGCGCATCCTCACCGACCACATCGAATTCTGCAACCGTTTCGTGCCCAACTGGAACCCGATGTCGGTGGTGGGACAACACATGCAGCAGGCCGGCGCGACACCGGCCGAGGCCATGGCCTTTACCCTGTCCTCGGCCATCCAGTACGCCGAGGACTGCAGGGCGCGCGGCATGGAGCCGGACGCGTTCCTGCCGCGCTTCACCTTTTTCTTCGACATCTCGGTCAGCCTGTTCGAGGAGATCGCCAAGTTCCGCGCCGGCCGGCGCATCTGGGCGCGCATCACGCGCGAGCGTTTCGGCGCGCGCGATCCGCGCTCCTGGCGCTTCAAGTTCCACGGCCAGACATCCGGGGTCGATCTCACGCGGCAGCAGCCGCTCAACAACATCGCGCGCGTCACGGTGCAGGCCATGGCCGGCATATTCGGCGGGCTGCAGTCGCTGCACACCGATGCATACGACGAGGCGCTGTCCTGCCCGACCGAGTTCGGTGCCCGCATCGCCGTCAACACGCAGAACATCCTGCGCGAAGAGGCGCACCTCACCGACGTGATCGACCCGCTGGGGGGGAGTTACTACATCGAGTCGCTCACCGACGAAATGGAGCGGAAGATTCTGGACATCATGGCGCAAGTGGAGGCCGCGGGCGGCATGTACGCGGCAGTGGAGCAGGGCCTGGTGCAGAAAATGATCGGCGCATCGGCGCGCGGCTTCCAGGAAAGGATCGAGTCGGGCGAGCAGACCGTAGTCGGCGTCAATGCCTACCGGGTGGAGGAAGGCAAAGGCGAACGCCAGGCGCTGCCCACGCCGGATCCGGCGAAAATGCAGGCGCATATCGCCGCGTTCAAGGCGTACAAGAACATGCGTTCACAGGACGCGGTGCGACAGGCGCAGGAGCGCCTCGCCGCTGCCGCCGGTGATTCGAAGCAGAACATATTCGAGCGCGTGGTCGAGGCTGCCGAAGCCGGCTGCACTCACGGGGAGATCTGCGCCACCCTGCGGCGCGAACTCGGCTTCGGCCAGCCGCTGGTCATGGTTTGAAGGACGGGACGTGGCGATCGATACCGCGTTCACTCATGCCGCGGCAACGGCGGCATGAAGCCTGAGCCGGGAGTGAGCGGACCGGCAGCCATACTCGCCGGTGAGCGCCGGGCGCTGGCGCGCGCCATGTCGGCTGTGGAGAACGAGACCGAGGCGGGCAAGGCGCTGCTGCGCCAACTGCAGCCGCATCTGGGGCGCGCGCGCGTGCTGGGCATCACCGGCCCCCCCGGTGCGGGCAAGTCCACACTGGTCAGCGCGTTGATCGGCGCATGCCTCACGCGCGGCGTCAAAGTCGGGGTGGTGGCGGTCGATCCATCGAGTCCATTTTCCGGCGGCGCCATCCTCGGCGACCGCATCCGCATGGGCGCGCACCAGGCGGACGAACGCGTATTCATACGCTCGCTCGCGTCGCGCGGCCACGGCGGCGGCCTGTCGCGCACGGCGGCGCGCGTGATCGATCTGCTCGATGCCGCCGGCTACGAGCAGATCATCGTCGAAACCGTGGGCGCCGGACAGTCCGAGGTCGAAGTGGCGGAAGTCGCCGATACGCGCGTGGTGGTATGCCCGCCAGGACTCGGCGACGAGGTACAGGCGCTCAAGGCGGGTATCCTGGAAATCGCCGATATCCTCGTGGTCAACAAAGCCGACCTGCCGCAAGCGGATCGCACCGAACGGGAATTGCTGGCGATGCTGTCGCTGCGCCACTACGAAGACTGGACGCCGCAGGTCGTGCGCACGGTCGCCACCAGCGGCGAGGGCGTGCCGGAACTGGCCGAACTGATCGAGCGCCACGCGCTGACTTGCGCCAACCAGCGTCGCTCGCACGGGGGTCGTGTGCGGCGCCTGATTGCCGCCAGCGCCGCCGATTGGCTTGGCTGCCGCGTCGGTGGCTAATGTCTCAGGCCCGGTGGGGCCAGTCAGATCGGAAGCCCAGACCGTGATGTCGGCTGTCGTGCCTTGGC
>JAENXP010000368.1 GCA_016649475.1 Burkholderiales bacterium
CGCTGCGCCTGTGGAGCGAGGCCGAGGCGCGCAAGCGCGAGGCATTCGAGCGCCAACTGGCGCGCGAAGCCCAGAAGCGCGATTCCGCATCAACCAGCGGAGAAGCCACTATATCGCGCCGGGGCGCGCTCGATCTGCTGAAGCAAAAGGCCGCGGCGCGCCCGCCCGACGATGCCCCCGCGCTGAAAAAAGCCAAGGCCGATACCGCGCTCGATGAGAGCATGCGCGCCGCCCTGCGCTACCTCGCCGAGGTTGCCAGTGAACTGAACGGCGTGAATCCGATGGCTGGCCGCCCCTACGACTACATATACCTCGGACGCCTGCCCAGCGTAAAGCTTTCCAATGCATTCGTCGATCTGCGCAGCCAGAAGATTAGGGGCAAGGACCACGGCGTCCACTTGTTCTTCAAGTTCTGGATCGAGCCGACGAGCCCCGCGAAAGCGAACGTGCGCGGGGCGGACATTGCCCGCCTCGAGGAGCATCTCAAGATGTTGAACGTCCCCTTCGTGACCAAGCCTGAAGCAAAGAGCGACTTCGGGCATGTGACGCGAGCGACGTTCACGGTTTCCGCCGCGCTTCCATGCGAGATAAATCTGCGCGCAAATTACGACAAGTCGACGGTCGAGATCGAACTGGCCAACGTCCGCCACCCCGGGCGGGTCCGCTGCCAGATCGAGCCGAATGCGCTCAACGACGTGGTGGACGATCTCGCACGCTACGTGCTCGGGATAGACGACGATTTCGACAAGGCATTGAGACGCCGCTGAACCAAGTCTGCATTGAATTGCCGCCGCCGATCAGCCCGGCGCGACCCGCCCTGCCCGCGACCCTCGAACGCAAAAGGCAATCGGCAGCAGCGGGACGGGCGCTTAATGCGGCATAATGTGCGCTATCGGAAACATCGACCAAGGCAAACCTGATGAACGCACCCGCCACCCCTGCCGCCTCCGTGAACAACGAGACCAGAGACCTCGCAGCGCAGCTTTATGTACAAATAGCCGGCCGCGCCATGCTTCCCAGCGAGAAAACCAAACCCAACCCCGTGGACCTGGCCAAATACTGCTACAAACTGGCCGAGGCATTCCAGAGCATCGCCGCCGACGCGCAGAAGGACGCCGTCGCCAAGATGGCGAAGTACGACGTCAAGGTCGACGACATGACCAGCTGGAAGAAGTAGCCCGGCCTCGAAACCAGGTTCGCGGAGCGGCGGGCGTCACCGCTTTCCCTGCATAGACCAGACCGAAGAGCCAATACTGGCGCGGCTTTCAGGCCTGTTGCCCAGTCGATAGCTCAGCACAAAACCGCTAATCCAAGGACCTTGCGTGGCGCCGATCATCTCAGTCAGGAATCTCGTCAAGACCTACGCTTCCGGCTTGCACGCGCTGAGGAATATCAACCTCGACATCCGCCGCGGCGAAATCTTCGCCCTCCTCGGCCCGAACGGCGCCGGCAAGACCACCCTGATCAACGTAATTTGCGGGATCGTCAATCCGTCGAGCGGCAGCGTCCTTGCCGGCGGCCACGACATCATTGCCGAGTATCGCGCCGCCAGATCCCGCATCGGCCTGGTGCCGCAGGAACTGTTCACCGACGCCTTCGAAACCGTATGGGCAACGGTGAATTTCAGCCGCGGCCTGTTCGGCAGGCCGCGCAACGCCGCCCTGCTCGAGAAGCTGCTGCGTGAACTGTCGCTGTGGGACAAGCGCGACAGCAAGATCATGACGCTATCGGGCGGCATGAAGCGCCGCGTGATGATCGCCAAGGCCCTGTCGCACGAGCCGCAGATCCTGTTCCTCGACGAACCCAGCGCCGGCGTCGACGTCGAACTGCGCCGCGACATGTGGGACATGGTGCGGGGGCTGCGCGCGAGCGGCGTGACCATTATCCTCACCACGCACTACATCGAGGAGGCCGAGCAGATGGCCGACCGCATCGGCGTGATCAACAAGGGCGAGCTGATCCTGGTGGAGGACAAGGCCGCGCTGATGCAAAAACTCGGCAAGAAACAGCTGACGTTGCGCCTGAAAACTCCGCTGGCGCGCATTCCGGTCGAGCTCGCCGGCAACGCGCTAGAGCTGTCTGCCGGCGGCGAGGAACTGGTCTACACCTTCGACACCCAGGGCGAAGGGACGGGGATCGAAGCGCTGCTGCGGCGCCTCGCCGGGCTGGGCATCGCCTTCAAGGACCTGCAGTCGAGCGAAAGCTCGCTCGAGGACATTTTCGTCAACCTGGTAAGGGCGCGGCCATGAACCCCTACGCAATCCGCGCCATCTACACCTTCGAGATGGCGCGCGCGTTTCGCACGCTCACGCAGAGCATCGCCTCGCCGGTGCTGTCCACGTCCCTGTACTTCGTGGTGTTCGGCGCGGCGATCGGCGCGCGCATGGGAGAAATCGAAGGCGTCAGCTACGGCGCGTTCATCATTCCCGGACTGATCATGCTGGCGCTCCTGAACGAGAGCATTTCCAACGCCTCCTTCGGCATCTACATGCCCAAGTGGTCTGGCACGATCTACGAACTGCTTTCGGCGCCGGTGTCCTTCGTCGAGGTCGTCATCGGCTACGTCGGCGCCGCGGCCACCAAGTCGGTGATACTGGGCGTGCTGATCCTGGCGACGGCGCGCCTGTTCGTCGATTACCAGATCGCGCATCCGCTGTGGATGATCTGCTTTCTTGCGCTCACCGCCGTGACCTTCAGCCTGTTCGGCTTCATCATCGGCATCTGGGCGGACGGCTTCGAGAAACTGCAGATCATTCCGCTGATGATCGTCACGCCGCTCACCTTCCTCGGCGGCAGCTTCTACTCGATCAGCATGCTGCCGCCGATCTGGCAGAAGATCACGCTGTTCAACCCCGTGGTGTACCTGATCAGCGGCTTTCGCTGGAGCTTCTACGGCATCGCCGATGTCAGCGTGGCCGTCAGCCTGGGCATGACCCTGCTGTTCATGCTCTCCTGCCTCGCGGCAGTGTGGTGGATATTCAGGACCGGATACCGGCTTAAGAACTGAGGGTGTCCCGGCGCGCGCCAGGCCTCAGGATTCCAGGCCCGTACCCGCGTCAGCGCCCGGCCGGCGGGTGCGGCACGAAAGCATTGTCGACGCGGCGCACGCGGTCACCGACCGCGAAGACGGGCTGGCTGTCCAGCGTGGCGAAGCCGAACTCGCCATTGTCATAGCGGACCGTCATTTCCCATACGCTGCGCGTGGCCGGTTCGCGCTGCACGCGCTGCGCACCGCCGCTGCCGAAACTGATCAGCGGCACGGCCTGGGTTTGATGGCCGGTACCGCCGGCCGCCGACGGCCCGGTGTTTGGCATAAGCTCGCGTTCCGGCGCCACCGCCTTCTCAATACGGCGGATGCTGTAGACCTTGCCGCATTGCTCACACCGAATCATCACGGACGACTGTTCGCCGGCAGCATCGCCGGCGGCGCGCGCCGCCGGTGCGCCCAGAGACATCGCAGCCAGCGCGGCTGTGGCAAGGCATAGCTCGATATTCTTGTGCATGTAGTTTCGGCCTTTGACTACCCAACGACAGCGTACACTTGCCGCCGACCGAGGGCAACCGCGGCCGCGCCCCGAATCGACGATGGAAATTTCCGGATCCGCGGCGCCGTTCCTTCTTCTTCGAGCATGCCCCCCTTTGAGCAGGCGGTGAGCGACCGATCTTCGAATTTCCGCGACAGGCCTGAGGGCGTGACCATACCCGCCATGTGGCTGGCGTTCGCGGCGTCGCTGCTGCTGCATCTCGCAGTGCTGTGGCAGTGGCTGCCCAGGCTGCACCTGCTGTCGCCCGACGAGACCAGACCGGGCGTAGCAACAAGTACA
>JAENXP010000020.1 GCA_016649475.1 Burkholderiales bacterium
CTGCGCGACATCGAGCGCCTGATCAAGCGGGAAATCAAAAAGGACGTCGTGCCGGGGTTCGAGGTCGACCCGCGCATCAGGGCCGAGCCCATCGTGCAGGGCAAGCGCGGCGCTCAACAGCAACGCCGCCCGTCGAACGCACCGCGCAAGGCCGGCGGCAACCGCGGCCAGAATGCGCCGCGCCAGCCCGCAGCCCGAGCCGGCGGCAGAAACAGCCGCGATTCGGGCAGGCGCGCGTTCGCATACTAAGCGAACCCGCTTCGCGAGAGAGCCGGCCCAGGCCGGCTTTTTTTTGCCCCGGCTACACCGAACAGAATCGCGCTCTGCCGGGCCCGTAATTGATTGAGCCCGCCACCGATACACAGGTATCATGCGCGACAAACCACCCAGCGCCAGGAGATCCATTTCATGAAAGCAGTGCTTTGCAAGCAATACGGTTTGCCCGATACGCTCGTTGTCGAGGACGTCCCTGCGCCGGTGCCTGCAGAGGGCCAGGTGCTGGTGAGCATGAAAGCGGCAGGGGTGAACTTTCCGGATGCGCTGATCATTCAGGGCAAGTACCAGGCGAAGCCGCCGTTCCCGTTCTCGCCCGGCACCGAGCTTGCGGGCGTGGTGAAAGCAGTGGGCGCAGGCGTGAAACATCCCAAACCCGGCGACGCGGTGATCGCCTATGCCGGCTGGGGCGCGTACGCCGAGGAGATAGCCGTGGATGCGCGCGCCTGTATTCCGATGCCGCCGGGGGTGGACTTCAAGGTGGCCGCTTCCTTCATGATGACCTATGGCACTTCCTACCACGCGCTCAAGGACCGCGCCTTGCTCAAGGCGGGTGAGACACTGCTGGTGCTCGGCGCCGCGGGTGGCGTGGGCAGCGCCGCGGTCGAATTGGGCAAGTTGATGGGCGCACGCGTGATCGCCGCCGCCTCCAGCGAGGACAAGCTCGAGGCGTGCAAACAACTGGGCGCCGACGCCACCATCAATTACGCGAACGAGGATTTGCGCGAGGCGGTGAAGCGCATCACCGAAGGCAAGGGCGTGGACGTGGTCTACGATCCGGTGGGCGACAAATTCGCCGAACCCGCGATGCGCGACATGGCCTGGGGCGGGCGCTATCTGGTGATCGGATTCGCCGGCGGGGAAATCCCGAAAATTCCGCTCAACCTGCCGCTGCTGAAGGGCTTTTCCATAGTCGGCGTGTTCTGGGGAAATTTCACGCGCAAGGAGCCGCAGAAAAACGAGGCGAACGTGCGCGAGCTTCTGGGCTGGATCGCCGGCGGCAAGCTGAAACCGCTGGTCAGCGCCGCCTATCCGCTGGCGCAGGCGGCACGCGCGCTCAATGACGTCATGCAGCGCAAGGTCAAGGGCAAGGTAGTCCTGATTCCCGGCTAGGAACTTCAGCCCGCGGGCCGCGGCTCGCGCACATAGCCCAGGCGCTGCGGCGCCTCGTCCGACCTGATCAAACTCAGTGGCACGCTGAGGGCGCCGGTGTTGAAATACACCCCGGCCGCATCACTTCCCTCTTCGATCAGCGCAAGCAAGCGCTCCTCCTCCAGCGCGTGACCGTCGGCGTAGCTCAGCGCTTCGAGCCCGCGCGGCAGGTCGCGATCGATCAGCATCCCGGGCCCGTGCTCGGTTACGAGGAGCAGGTTGCCGTCTTCGTCCATGTACGCCGCCTGCAGGCTCGCGCAAGCAACGCCCGTGTGGGTTTCGAACGCGAGCGGATGCGCGCGTGCGATGCGGTAGACCTGCGGCGTGTAGTCCAGGCCGACGTAGACCCGCTGCGGGCCGTTCTGGAAATACCAGCATCCGGCGTCATCGTGGGAATAGTTGCGCCCGATGAAATCGATCAGCTTTGTATTGGCGACCGGCTCGAAGAGGGCAGTGCCGCCGGGCGAGGCATTCTTGATCGACCATTGCCCGCGGCGGTCGAGCGCAAGCCAGCCGTAAACCGCTGGCAGGTTCGGCCATTTCGCCATGGCACGGATGACGATATCGTCCATAAATCCGGGGCTCGCTTTACGTTTCATGAGTCGAACGCTGGCGCGCATCAGTATATGCGCAAACCCGACTACCCGGCTACGCCGCTTGGGTCCAGGGGTCTTCTGTCGCGGGGTCTTCTTGCCCGTGAGCGCCGTTGCGCCTATAGTACGGCGCTCCGAGTTTCTTCAACGGGATGCCGGCAATGGCACGCGAGCAATTTGTTTTCTGTCACCGGCTGCGAGTGCGCTGGGCTGAAGTGGACCGGCAAGGGATCGTGTTCAACGGCAACTACTTTTTGTATTTCGACGTCGCCATTACCGAGTACTGGCGCAGCATCGGCATCGACTATCCCGACGGCTTCGTGAAGGACTTCGGCACCGACATGTTTGCGGTCAAGGCCACTGCCGAGTACCACGGCTCGGCCGAATTCGACGACTTCCTCGACATTCACGGGCGCACCGCGCGTCTGGGACGCTCGAGCATGCAGTTCCTGCTCGAGATCTGGCGCGGCGACACCCATCTGGTCAGCGGCGAGCTGATTTACGTCAACGCGGATCCGGCGACAAAAAAATCAGCCCCTTTGCCGGAACCGCTGCGGCAGAAGATCATCGGCTACGAGCGCGTCGAACCGGAATCCGTCGCGGCCAAATCGTAGCGGCACTCGGCCAAGATTAGTTTTAACCACACCTTTCTACTGGAAATCCCAATGCAAGTACGCAACCAGCTCTACATCAACGGCCAGTGGGCCGCGCCCCAGGGCAACAAGTCGATCGACGTGATCAATGCCTCGACCGAGGAGGTCATGGGACGCGTTCCCGAAGGCACGCAGGACGACGTCAATGCCGCGGTCGCCGCCGCGCGTGCCGCCTTCGACGGCTGGGCGGCGACACCAGCGGCCGAACGCGCGGGCTACTTGCAGAAGATCCACGAAGGACTGAAAGCGCGCACGGAGGAGATCGGAAAGCTGATCGCCGGCGAGGTGGGCATGCCGGTCAAGCTCGCCACCATGATCCAGGCGGGTTCGCCCACGGCCACGTTCGGCATGTACGCGAAAATGCTCGCCGGCTACGCCTTCGAAGAGCAGGTCGGCAACTCGCTCGTGCTGCGCGAGCCGGTCGGCGTGGTCGCGGCGATCACGCCGTGGAACTACCCGCTGCACCAGATTGCGGCCAAGGTCGCGCCGGCGCTCGCCGCCGGCTGCACCGTGGTGCTCAAGCCGTCCGAAGTGGCGCCGCTCAACGCCTTCGTGCTGGCCGAAATCATCCACGCCGCCGGACTGCCCGCGGGCGTATTCAACCTGGTCACGGGCTACGGCCCGGTGGTGGGCGAGGCCATGGCCGCGCACCCGGAAGTGGACATGGTGTCGTTTACCGGATCCACCCGCGCCGGCAAGCGCGTGTCCGAACTCGCTTCGGCGACGGTGAAGCGCGTGGCCCTGGAGTTGGGCGGAAAGTCGGCTGCGGTAGTGCTCGAGGATGCAGATCTGGCCGCCGCGGTAAAAGGGACGATCAATGCGTGTTTCCTGAATTCCGGCCAAACCTGCTCGGCGCACACGCGCCTGCTGGTGCCGGAGAGCAAATACGACGAGGTCGCGAAAATCGCAGTCGAAGTAGCCAAAGGCTTCACCGTCGGCGATCCCTACGCCGGCGCGGCCAAGCTCGGCCCTCTGGTATCGGAGTTGCAGCGCGAACGCGTGCGCGGCTACATCAGGAAAGGCATGGAAAGCGGAGCGGAACTGCTCGCCGGCGGCGCGGATGCCCCCGAGGGCCTGCCCAAGGGCTATTACGTCCGGCCCACCATATTCGGCCGGGTCAAGCCCGACGCGACCATAGCGCAGGAGGAGATCTTCGGGCCGGTGCTGTCCATCATCACCTACAAGAACGAAGACGAAGCGGTGAAAATCGCCAACAACACACTCTACGGCCTCGGCGGCGGCGTGTGGTCGAAAGACGAAGAGCACGCGAAAAAAGTGGCGAAGCGCATGCGCACCGGCCAGGTGGACATCAACGGCGGCCCGTTCAACCTGCGCGCGCCCTTCGGCGGCTACAAGCAGTCGGGCAACGGGCGCGAGCTCGGCCGCTTCGGGCTGGAGGAATTCCTCGAATACAAGTCCCTGCAGTTGAAACCTGAAGCGAAGGCCTGATGGCGATCAAGTACTACTGGGAAGACTTCACCCCGGGCCGGGTGTTCGAAACCGCCGCGCGCGCGCTGTCGGAAGAGGACATCGTGCGCTTCGCGCGCGAGTACGACCCGCAGACTTACCATACCGATGCGCAAGCGGCGCGCAGTTCGCCTTTCGGCGGGCTGATCGCGAGCGGCTGGCAGACCTGCGGAGTCATGATGCGCCAGATGTGCGACGGCTATCTGCTGGAATCCTCCTGCGTCGGCTCTCCCGGCCTGGAGGAGCTGCGCTGGCTGAAGCCCGTGCGCCCCGGAGACGCGCTGCGCCTGAAGACCACGGTGATCGAATCCACGCCCTCGGCAAAACAGCCCAATCGCGGCACCGTGCTGTTTCTCTGGGAAGCCCTCAATCAGAACGGCGCAGTGGTGCTGTCCATGCGCGGCCGCCAGTTGTTCCTGCGGCGCGCGCCGGCGTAGCGGAATACGCGTGAACTACAAGTATTACTGGGAGGACTTTTATCCGGGCCAGGTGCTGGAGACCGGCGGCCATAGCTTGTCCGAGGATGAAATCATAGAGTTCGCGCAAAAATACGATCCGCAGCCCTTTCATACCGACAGGAACAAGGCGGCGCAGTCGTTCTACGGCGGGCTGATCGCCAGCGGCTGGCAGACCGCCAGCATGTGCATGCGCATGCTGTGCGACCTCTATCTGCTCGAGTCGGCGAGCATGGGTTCGCCCGGTATCGACGAACTGCGCTGGGTCAAGCCGGTGCGCCCCGGCGACACGCTGCATCTGAAATCCACGGTGCAGGAGACGCGCGCCTCGACCAGCCGTCCCGACATGGGCACGGTGCGTTCGCGCTCCGAGGTCTACAACCAGCATGGCGAACTGGTGATGCACAT
This sequence comes from Burkholderiales bacterium, assembly GCA_016649475.1. Lineage (GTDB taxonomy): Bacteria > Pseudomonadota > Gammaproteobacteria > Burkholderiales > SG8-39 > 2-12-FULL-64-23. The sequence continues at coordinate 5,002 of JAENXP010000020.1, forward strand.
GTCCGGCGTAGGCATGTTCCGGCGCCGCAGTCCGGGAGATTAGGCGCGGCCATCCAGGGTCTGTAACTAGGCTTGGGGAATACATCCCCTCACACACCTCTAAACTTTGCGCCACACGCTCGCCAGCCAGGGCTGCTGCTCCCGCGGCAGGCCGGGTGGGCGGTAGTAATGCGCCAGCTCGGTGTATCCCGCGCCCGCAACCAGGGTACGCCAGGTGTCGGGATCGTGGTACGCGCCATAGCGGCCGCGGTTCCAGCCTTCGTCGTTGCGCCCGTGCGGATTCGAGCTGAACAGCACGCCGCCCGGTTTCAGCGTGGCCTGCAGTTCGCGCAGCACCCGCGGCAGTTCCTGGCTGGCGACGTGAAACAGCGAGGCGTTGGCGAACACGCCGTCAAAGCGGTCCTGCGGCAATTCGAGGCGGAGAAAATCCTGTTGCCACACCTCGCAGCCGCTGTAGGAGCGCGCCATCTCCACGAACTGCGCGGCGCCGTCCAGGCCTACGGCGCTGTGGCCGAGACCGGCAAACGTCTTCAGATCCCGGCCCGGCCCGCAACCGAAATCGAGGATGGTGTAAGGCGGTTCGCCCTCGATGTGTTGGAGCAGCGCGGCGATGTTCTGGCTGACATCGTGATCGCGCGTGCCTTCGAAAAAATCGCCGGCGCGCTGATTGTAGTGCTCCAGCGTAAGCGCGCTGATGCGGTCGAGATCCTGCGCTGTCAGTTTCATGCTAATGCTTCCCTCCATAGCCGGCCACGCCCATCAGCAGCCGGGTGCAGCCGTAAGCGCTCCAGATGAGCAAGCGCCGCCACAGCGGCTGGCGGTGCCACTGGCGCTTTGCCACCACCTTGGCGCCGGATTTCATGTGATCGAGCAGGCTGCGGCGCAGCTCCTGCGAAAAATCCAGGTCCTCGACGACGATATTCGCCTCGCGCGCCAGCATCAGGCTGAACGGGTCGATGTTGGAAGAGCCCACCGTGGCCCAGTGCCGGTCGATCACTGCGACCTTGGCGTGCAGAAAGCTCTGGTGATATTCGTAGATCTCCACGCCGGCGTCGAGCAGCGAACCGTACAGCGCGCGCGATGCGTAGTGCAGCAGCACGTATTCGATCCGCCCCTGCAACAGCAGCACCACGCGCACGCCGCGCCCGGCCGCCTCCCGCAAAGCATGGCGGAAGCGCGCGCCGGGGAAAAAATAGGCGTTGGCGATAATGACTTCCTTGTGTGCCTCGCGGATTGCTTCGAGATAGGCATCCTCGATGTCGGAACGATGGCGAAAATTGTCCCGCACCACCAGCACGGCTTTCTGCGTGCCGTGCGCGGCGGCCGCGACCGGCGCATGCCGCTCCGTGCCGCGCTTCAGGCTGGCCCAGGCTACCCGCCGCCACAGGCGCTCGGTCTGCTCCAGGACGCTCGCGACCAGCGGGCCTTCGATGCGCACGGCGTAGTCGTAGCGCGGCGGCGTATGCCGCGGCGTATGCATGTCGTCGATGATATTGATGCCGCCGACGAAGGCCACGTGCGCGTCCACCACCGCCAGCTTGCGGTGCAGCCGCCGCAGGCGGTTGCGGCGCAGGGTCAGGGGCGAGGTCTTGGGGCCGAATATCAACACCTCGATATTGGCCGCGTCGAGCAGCTTGCGCGTCTGCTCGAACAGGCCCTTGGAGCCGAAGCCGTCGACCAGCACGTGCACGACCACGCCGCGCCCTGCGGCACGTACGAGGGCGGCGGCAATGCGCCTGCCGGTGTGGTCGTCGGCGAAAATGTAGGTCTCGAGATAGATCTCGTTTTGCGCCGCGTCGATCGCCTTTTGCAGCGCGGGGAAATAGCCCCTGCCGTTGGTCAGCAACTGCAGCTGGTTGCCGCCGAGGTACTCCAGGGTCACAGCAGTTCCAGTTCGACGCTCAAGGCGGCATGGTCCGAAATGCGCGACCACGGCAGGCCGTGGTGGACTTCGGCGTGGCGCACGTCGAAGCCGCGCGCGTAGATGCGGTCCAGGCGCAGCAAGGGGAAAGTGCTCGGATAGGTTCGCGCCGGCCGCCCGCGGTGATCGCGAAACACCTCGCTCAGGCCCAGATCCGCCACCAGGCTGCGCCCGGCGGAGTTGCGCCAGTCATTGAAATCTCCGGCGACGACCAGCGGTGCGTCCGACGGCACCAGACGCCGCACGCGCTCGGTCAGCGCCGACAGCTGGCGCCGGCGTCCGCGCTCGTGCAAGCCGAAGTGCACGCACAGGCAATGCAGGTAGGCGGTGCCGAGCGCGACTTCGCAATGCAGCAGCCCGCGCTGTTCGAAGCGATGGGCGGACACATCCTGGTTCTCCGCGCTGATGATGGGATAGCGGCTGAGTATCGCGTTGCCGTGGTGGCCGTGGTCGTATACCGCGTTGCGGCCGTAGGCATAGTCTGCCCACACCTCGTCGGCGAGAAACTCGTACTGCGGCCCCACCGGCCAGTTGTGCATGTGCTTGGCGTGATGCTCGTGCTCGCCCTGCACTTCCTGCAGAAACACCAGGTCCACATCGAGCAGGCGCAGATGGTGGCGCAGCTCGTGCACCATCATGCGCCGGTTGAAGTGCGAAAAGCCCTTGTGGATGTTATATGTTGCGAGGCGCAGCCTCATTTCTACCCCACGCGACGCAGCCGGGCCGTGGCCGGAATCAGCGCTTCAGGCCCTGAAACAGCTTCTCGCGCCCGACCTTGATCAGGAATTTCCCGTCGTACTTGAATATGTCGGCGGTGGCGAAAGTGTCGCCGAACGCCTCAGGGATGAAGGAGCCGGTGCCGATCACGTCCACCGGCGCGCGCGCGTGGCCGAACATCTTGCACTTGAACGGCGTGAACCCGCTGGAGCCGACGATGCGCGCGGCGTTGAATCCGGCAGCATCCAGGGTCTCGCGCATCTTGATCACGCTGGCGACCGACACGCCGGTGCCGAACAGCACCTTGCGCACCCGGTCCTTGACGATGTTGAGCGTGTCCGAGTCGTAGGCCTCCTCGCCCATCACCACCCGCACCGCCTCGTACTCGTTGAGCACGTGCAGCCAGTCGTCCACGAGTTCGACCGACTGCTCGTAATCCAGCCCCTCGGCATAGCGCTCGCCATGGGTGTCGATGCGAAACGCCAGCGTACGCTCGCTCGCCGGATCGGCCGGCAGGATGTCGTTGTACCACCAGCGACAGACCTCGAGCGCGTCGCTGAATTCGCGCGCGTAAAAGTCGACCAGCACGGTGAGGTTGTCCTGCGGGTGGGTCTCGGCATACATCTGCGCCGCCCTGAGGGTGGAGCCGGCATAGCCGACGATGCCGTGCGGCATGGTGCCGAGGCCGCTTTCCTGGCCGTAGAAATGCGCGGTCAGATCCTGCGAGGAGCCGAGAAAACCGACCGAGCCGGATAGCTTGGCGATGCGGCTGCCGACCGAGGCGCCGTATGCGGCGAGAACGGACAGGTCGTCGCCGCAGGCGTGACGCGCATGCATGTCGATGAATGCCACCTTGGGCAGGTCGCTTGCCATCTTGTAGGCGTTGTAGGCCGACACGCAGGCGGTGCCGACCCGGCGCAGGATCAGCGTCTCCAGTTCAGCCAGCGCGGAGAACGACCCGGTGTAGGTGAATATAGGCTTCTGATCCGGGACAAAGGCGCCCTCCTCGTACAGGCGCGTGATTTTTAGCGGCACGGCGTCCGGCGGATAGTATTCGCGCAGAATTTCCAGCGCCGGGTTGACGGCGCATATCGTGCCGCGGCGCAGGAACACGCCGTAGGTCACGGTCATGTCGCCGAACTTGTCCACGATTTCGCGCGTCTTGGTGAAATACTTGTCGGTGCGCGAGAGCACATAGTTGGTGCGCTCGCTGCGCTCCGTTTCGGCTTTCAAATCCAAAGGCTTGTTCATGGCAGCTTTCCGATCAAGCATGCGTGGCTAAAGTCGTTTTGCCACGGTCCGGCTTAGGGGAGGCATCCCCTCGTTTTGATGCAGTCGATGCACCCATTATGTACGCCGTGGCGCTTCCGCCGCAAGAGACCCGCCCCCGGGGGTTGCGCAGGCACGGCTTTCCTAGCTCAAGCGCGCGCGCTGCCTTTGCGGCAGCAACAGGATGGCGTCCCGATTGGTCCAGGACGGCGTGCGCTCGGCGGCCTTTTTCCACGGCAGCCATTTAAAGCGCAGGTGTTCCGCTGAATCCAGCCGTACCGGCACGACTTCGGGCAGTTCCAGTCCGAACACGTGCTCCAGATTATGGGTCACGCCGGGGGCATAGCGGCTGCGATGCCTTTTGAAGATCTCGAAGTTGTTCTCCATCTCCCAGTCCTCCAGCCGAAATTGCAGGACATCGATGCCGGTCTCCTCGCGCACTTCGCGCGCTGCGGTATCGATCAGCGGCTCGTCTTCGTGGTCGATGCTGCCGGTGACCGACTGCCAGAAGCCGGGCCAGCCGGCGCGTTCCAGCATGAGCACCAGCAGGTCGGTAGTGTAGATCACCACCAGCACCGAACGCGGAATTTTGAAACTCGGCGTCATGTCACCATGTCATTCCGGGGGCATCCCCCGGGAGGACTTAATTGGGGGCGCATCCCGGGGAATCTGCCTTTCGGGAACAAACAGCAGATTGTTCGCGCCGCTCGGAATGACTGGCAAATAGTCACGCGAGCGGAAATGCCGGCAAGCCCGCATCCCAGCCCTCGGGACCGCTGACGATTGCCCAGAACGGCTTGCCCTGCCCCTGCCAGTACTCGGCCGCAGCGGCCAGCACTACCACCGCGGAGACGAATTCCTGCTTGTGCCCGGCGCCGAAGTGCTTGCCGTGCTCGAGCAACAGCACATAGCCCGGGGCCGGGTGCCAGGAGAGATCGCCGAGGCAGTCTTCGAAGGCGTCCCAGTCACCGCCAGACCATTCGGGGAAAGCGAGCGCCTTCGCCACCAGACCGGTGAAACCCTGCTTGTCGTGCACGCGGCCGATGTCCACGCGCCACAGGGCGAGGCCGGCCGCCTGCGCGGCTTCGGCAATCGGCCGCGTGTCCGGGCCGCTCAGGTAGGCGCCGGCGCGGTCCTTGTCCTTGAGCAGTTGCTGCAGAAAGTTACTCACGTATGCGCCTGAAGGAATTGTAGTGATCGTCGCTGTAATAGTACTCGCCGGAGCTGCGCACGTCGCCCAGGGCACCGGCTGCGGCGACGACGCCGCGTGCCCCGAACAGAAGCTAGGCTTTCTCCCGCTGCCGCAGCCGGATGTGCAGCTCGCGCAGCTGCTTCTCGTCCACCGGGCTGGGCGCCTGCGTCAGCAGGCATTGCGCCCGCTGCGTTTTGGGGAAGGCGATGACGTCGCGGATCGATTCGGCGCCCGCCATCATGGCGACGATGCGGTCCAGGCCGAAGGCAATGCCGCCATGGGGCGGTGCGCCGTACTGCAACGCGTCGAGCAGATAGCCGAATTTCAGCTTCGCTTCGGCAGCGTCGATCGCCAGCGCGCGGAACACCTTGGACTGGACTTCCTCGCGATGGATACGTACCGAACCACCGCCGATTTCAGACCCGTTAAGCACCATGTCGTATGCCTTGGCCACGGCTTTCGAAGGATCGCTCGCGAGGTAGTCCTCATGCCCGTCCTTGGGCGCGGTAAACGGATGGTGCATGGCGACCCAGCGCTTGGCTTCCTCGTCGTACTCGAACATGGGGAAGTCCACCACCCACAGCGGCTTCCAGCCGGCAAGCGCATAGCCTTTTTCGTGGCCGATTTTCACCCGCAGCGCACCCAGCGCATCGTTCACGATCTTGGCCTTGTCGGCGGCGAAAAACACCAGGTCGCCGTCTTTAGCGCCGGAGCGCTCGACTATGGCGGCCAGCGCCGCATCGGAAAGATTTTTCACAATGGGTGACTGCAGGCCATCGCGGCCCTTGGCAACTTCATTGACCTTGATATAGGCGAGGCCCCTGGCACCGTAGATGCCGACGAACTGGGTATAGGCGTCGATCTCGCCGCGGGTGAGCGTGCCGCCGCCGGGGATGCGCAGGCCCGCGACGCGCCCGCCGGCTGCGTTGGCGGGACCGGCGAACACCTTGAAGTCGACGCTTTTCATGACGTCGGTGAGTTCGGTAAATTCCAGCGGCACGCGCAGGTCGGGCTTGTCCGAGCCGTAGCGCGCCATTGCCTCGGCATAGGCCATGACCGGAAACGGATCGGGCAAATCCACGTCCAGCGCCTGCTTGAACACGTTGCGCATCAGCGCTTCCATGATGCCTCTGATCTCTTCTTCCACCAGGAACGAGGTTTCGATATCGATCTGGGTGAACTCGGGCTGGCGGTCGGCGCGCAGATCCTCGTCGCGGAAGCACTTGGTGATCTGGTAATAGCGGTCGAAACCGGCGACCATCAGCATTTGCTTGAACAGCTGCGGCGACTGCGGCAGCGCGAAGAACATGCCGTCGTGCACGCGCGAGGGCACCAGGTAGTCGCGCGCGCCCTCGGGGGTCGACTTGGCGAGCATCGGCGTCTCGATATCGATGAACCCCGCCTCGTCCAGATACCGGCGCACCGCCATCGACACCTTGTAGCGCAGGCGCAGATTCGCCTGCATCTGCGGCCGGCGCAGGTCGATCACGCGGTGCGTCAGGCGCGTGGTCTCCGACAGGTTGTCTTCGTCAAGCTGGAACGGCGGCGTCACCGCCGGGTTGAGGATCTCGAGTTCGTGACACAGCACTTCGATCTCGCCGCTTTTCAGCTTCGGATTCACCAGCCCCGGGTCGCGCAGGATCACCTTGCCCGTCACCCTGAGCACGAATTCGTTGCGGATTTTCTCCGCCACGGCAAAAACTTCCCGGCGCGTCGGGTTGCACACGATTTGCACCAGGCCTTCGCGGTCGCGCAAATCGATGAAAATCACGCCGCCGTGGTCGCGCCGGGTATTCACCCAGCCGCAAAGGGTGACGGTCTGGTCGAGTTGGGCGGCGCTGACCTGGCCGCAGTAGAGCGTACGCATAATTATTGGCGAGCCGTGATGAGAAATGGGTAATGAGTCAGGCGGCTTCACTCATTACCCATTGCACATTATCTGGGCAGCGTTTCCTTTTTCCACTTGCCGTTTCCGTTCGGCGCGGCCACACCCATGGAAATCACGTATTTCAGCGCCGTGTCCACGCTCATGTCGAGCTCGATCACGTCCCTGCGCTGCATCATGACGAAATAGCCGCCGGTGGGGTTGGGCGTTGTAGGCACGTA
>JAENXP010000211.1 GCA_016649475.1 Burkholderiales bacterium
CACACTATCGCGCCCGCAACTGGTGGGAAGGCATCACCATTGCGCAGATGCTGGCGCGCAGCGCCGGGCGCCAACCGGAGAAGACCGCCATAGTCTGCGCCGACCAGCGCCTGAGCTACCGGGACCTGGTCGAAACCTCGGATCGACTCGCCTGCCGCTTCCTCGAGTCGGGCATCGAGCCCCTGGACCGGGTGCTGATGCAACTTCCCAACGGTCCCGAGTTCGTCCACACTTATTTCGCGCTGTCGCGCATCGGCGCCATCCCGGTGATGGCTCTGCGCGCCCACCGGCACACGGAGATCCGTCACTTCGTCCGCGCGTCGGGTGCTACCGCTTATGTGATTCCGGACCGGATCGGAAGTTTCGACTACCGGACGATGGCCCGGGAAGTGCAGAAGGAGTTCAGCGGCCTGCGCGCCGTGTACGTGGCCGGCGAGCCCGGGGCGGGGCAGCGGGACCTGCGCGAGATGATCGCTGCGCCCATCGCGAATTCGGCGGTTCGCGCGACTCTGGCGACGCTGCACCCGGATCCTGCGGAAGTGGCGACCATGCTGCTCTCGGGCGGCACTACTTCCCTGTCCAAGCTGATCCCGCGCACCCACGACGACTACGTCCTCAACGCCCGCCTCTGCGGGCGCGCCGCCGGATTCGACGAGGGCACGGTGTTCATGGCCATACTCCCCCTGGGGCACAACTACAACCTGGCCTCGCCGGGCATGCTGGGCACCCTCTACTACAATGGCACGGTCGTGCTCGCACCCTCCGGCGACCCGGCGGATGTGTTCTCTCTGGTCGAGCGCGAGAAGGTGACGACAATCGCCGCCGTTGTTCCGTTGATCTCAAACTGGCTGAATTCATCGGTGCCTGACGGATACGATCTTTCCTCGTTGAGGGTGATACAAAACGGCGGCGCCCGGCTGGCGCCGGAGCTGCGCAGCCGGCTGCGTGCCCGCTTCGGCTGCCTGCCCCAGGAGATCTATGGCACGGCCGAGGGGCTGATTAACATGGTGCCTCTGGATGCGCCGGACGAGTATCTGCTGCACAGTTCGGGCGTGCCGGTGTGCGAGGACGACGAGATCAGGGTCATCGACGACGCCGGCAACGCACTGCCCGATGGCGTCCAGGGCGAACTGGCGACGCGGGGCCCCTATACCATCCGCGGCTATTACCGGGCGCCGAGTCAGAATGCCGAGGCGTTCACGCCGGACGGCTACTACCGGATGGGCGACATCGTGCGCAAGGAGGGCCGTTATATTTTCACCGAGGGCCGCAAGAAGGACATGATCAACCGCGGCGGCGAGAAGATCAGCTGCGAGGAGGTGGAGAACCTGATCTTCGCCCACCCGAAGGTGAAGGCGGTCACCCTGGTGGCCATGCCCGACCCGATGTTCGGCGAGAGGGCCTGCGCCTTCGTCATCGCGAAGGATGGGCAGAACCTCGAATTCGGCGAACTGGTCGCGTTCCTGAAGCAGCAGAACATCGCCAGCTTCAAGCTGCCCGAGCGGCTGGAACTGGTGAGCGAATTCCCCGTGAGCCCTGTCGGCAAAATCCTGAAACGGCAATTGCGCGAAGCGATCGCCGAGAAACTGGAGAGGGAGCAGGCGAGTGGCGCGCTTACTTGAACCGGTGACAGTGGCGGCAACCAAATGAAGATTCGTATCATCGGCGGCGGCCCGGCGGGCCTGTGTTTCGCGGCGCTCTTGAAGCGCGACGATCCCGCCCACGACATCGTGATCCACGATCGCGGTCCGCGCGGCGCCACCTGGGGTTTCGGTGTGGTCTTCTCCGATCGAGCCCTGGAGTTTCTGCGTGCGGACGACGAGGCGATGTTTCAGCTGCTTTCGCCGCACATGGAGACCTGGCCAAACCTGACCATCGTCCACAACGACACGCGCATCCCGATCGCGGGCAATGGCTTTGCTGCAATCGGCCGCCAGCAACTGCTGTCCCTGCTCTACGCGCACGTGGAGGATCTGGGGGTGCGCATCGAATTCGAAAGCCCCATCGATTCGTTCTCCGACCGGGATAAGCTCGGCGGCGCCGACCTTATCGTCGTCGCCAACGGCGCCGCCTCATTCCTGCGCAAACAGAACGAGTTGCGCTTAGGCACCAGCTGCGACTGGCGCACCAATAAATTCATCTGGTACGGTACTTCGCGAGTCTTCGACAGCCTCTCCCTGACTTTTCGCCAGACCGAGCATGGCGTCTTCTGCGCACACCACTACCGCTACAGCCCGAGCAGGAGCACCTTCCTGGTCGAAGTGGAGGAGGAGACCTGGAAGCGCGCCGATTTCGAACACTTGAGTCCGGAGGGTGCCATCGCCCATTGCGAGCGCGTCTTCGCCAAGGACCTGGGCGGCCATCCTATCCTCTCCAACAACTCCCAATGGCGCAACTTTCCGGCGATCTGGAACGAGCGCTGGAGCTTCGACAACGTGGTACTCGTTGGCGACGCCCTGCGCACGGCCCATTTCTCCATCGGTTCCGGCACCCGTCTGGCCATGGAGGATGCCATCGCATTGTCGAAGGCCTTGCGCGAGAAGGGCAGCATTCCCGAGGCCCTCGCACACTTTCAGGAACTGCGCCTGCCGCCCATGAAGAAAATCTGGGATGCCGCCAACGTGAGCGCGCGCTGGTACGAGCGCATGGGCGAGATCATGAAGCTGGATCCGGTGGAGTTCGCGTACAGTTACATGACCCGCACCGGCCGGGTGGATCACGCCGAAGTCCGCCGCCGCGACCCAGGTCTGGCCGAGGCCTACGAGAGGCTGCATCCCGGAGAAAATGCGGCATGAGCCGCGCGCCGCACCACCGTCGGTAGCGTCGTGAATATGCAGCGAAGCAGAAGCGGAACGGGCATTTCCGATGAAATCTCGTGTTTCGCCGAGGGCGGAGCGTGCTTCTTCCATTGGAGTTCGGCCGCGACCGACGATCCTGTTCTCTGCAGCGCCAATCTGGGCGCCGGTTGGGCGTGAAAGCGTTTCCGAGGTGCCTGAGACCCCAGTCCCACGACCGACGGGGTCGCGAGGTGCTCGTTTGCCCGCAGTCGATATACACAGGAACCCGTATTGGTCTGCAGGGACCCCGCATTTAACATCTCCCGTTCCTACGGGGGCGTAACTTCGCGCCTAAGGAACGTCGACACCGGCGGCAAGGGCGCGCGTACCGGAGTGACTTCCCGTGTAGTGATTGCCCAGGCAAATCTGCTATGGATGGTCATAAGCCCGCGAATCTGTTTATTTCATAGTTCCAACCAAGAGTCGCACCCTGCATGCATCATGACACACGCGGCAAAGGATGCCATTTCGGCGCACCTTGCCGTAGGCCCGCGGCCGCCAGGGCTGAAAACCGCTTAACCTTGATCAAATGTGAGGAATAACATGAAACACCTGTTGACCAGCACTGCACTAATCGCCTTCGTCGCTTTGACGGCATCCGTTTCCGCTCTGGCTGCCAAGTCGTCGGCCAAGGACAGCATTGCCACCGTGAACGGGAAGGCGATTTCCAAGAGCCGTTTAGACGCCGTGGTTGCAATGCACCTGGCACAGGGACAGAAGGACTCGGAAGAATTGCGCAAAACGGCAAAGAATGAACTGGTGGACCGCGAGGTTCTCGAGCAAGAAGCGCGGAAACAGGGCTTTGGCAAAAAGCCCGAGGTTGTGGATCAGATGGAGATGGCGCGTCAAGGCATATTGATCAACGCATACATGCATGACTACGTGAATAATCACCCGATAAGCGAAGACATGCTGAAAAAGGAATACGAGACGTTCAAGGCGCAGTTGGGCGACAAGGAATACAAGGCCAGGCACATTCTGGTCGAAAAAGAAGACGTGGCCAAGGACATCATCGCTCGTCTGAACAAGGGCGAGAAATTCGAGGAGCTTGCCAAGCAATCCAAGGATACTGCCACCAAGGATCATGGTGGAGAGCTAGGCTGGGCAACACCCTCCCGCTTCGTGCGTCCGTTCTCCGAGGCCATGGTAAAGCTGGAAAAGGGGAAGTACTCGCAGACGCCGGTCAAGACCAAGTTTGGCTACCATGTGATCGCGCTTGACGACACGCGTGCCACTGCGGTTCCGTCGTTCGAAGCGTCCAGGGCGCAACTGCTGAAGCGCCTGCAAGCGCAACTGGTAGCCACGCGTGTGGCCGAACTGCGGGGCAAGGCCAAGATTGAATAGCGCCGTGCACACGCGCGCTCGGAGCACTCTCCGGTCACCGACGATTTTGGACCGCCGAGCCGCTATTCCGGCGTTCCGCGTGTACGCCGGCCGGCAGCCTCAAACAGCTGATCGAAGCTCATAAGGCATCTGCAATAAAGCGCAAGCGAGGCAACTATTCCACGATTCCGCCCATAAATATTATGAATCGTTAATTAGTGCCGCGAACCCATCGGTGAAAGGCGCAAGAATTCGTTGCAGCTTGTCCCCGCCGGAAGGTACTGCAAGGTCAGTACGCCACGACCGAAACGGTGACTCAGCCGAGCTGCACCCGAGGCTAGCGGAGGGCGTGCTATGCATCCCAGCGGCATGGTTGGACTACTACCTTATCTTGTTCTCCAGCGAAAATCGAAGGAACGTACTCCCGTTTCTGCTTGCGAAATGTATGACTCAAGGCGTGCGATCTCATGAAGATCCTCGCAATGGTACTGGCGGGAGGCAATGGCACGCGGCTCCATCCGCTGACTGCCGAGCATGCAGAGCCGGCACTGCCGTTCGCGCGCGGCTACCGGATCGTCGATTTTGTGCTCAGCAATCTCGTAAATTCGGACATTTCGTCAATATATGTGCTGGTGCAGTACAAACCGCGATCCCTCATAGCGCATATCTGCAGCGCATGGGCACCCAGGTCTGGAGGCATGCAAGCCTCCATAACGATAGCGTCTTCCGAAACTAACGGTGGAGGGGGGCGGCCGTTCAAGGGTACGGCTGATGCTGTTTACCAGAATCTGCACCTGATCGAGCGCGAACGGCCGGACCTGGTGGCGGTATTTGCGGCGGATCACGTCTACCGCATGGACGTCCGGCAAATGGCGCGCTTTCATCAAGAGCGTGGCGCCGAAGTAAGCATAGCTGCGGTTCCGGTCCCTATCGAAAAGGCGTCCGCGTTTGGGATCATGGCGACGGACCCCACAGGCAAGCTCCTCGATTTCCGGGAAAAGCCCGAACGGCCCGCGCCTATGCCGATCGACCCCCACCGCTCTTATGCGTCAATGGGCAATTACCTTTTCGATCCGGAGATCCTGGCGGAATTGCTCGAGCAGGCCAACCGTCGAGGTGATACAGATTTCGGTCACCATATCCTGCCGCGCCTGCCGCACAACTACCGTGCCTTTGCTTACGACTTTTGGAGAAATCGCGTTCCCGGAGTTCGGCGGCATGAAGAGCGCGGCTACTGGCGCGACATAGGCACGGTCGACGCCTATCATGCGGCGCAGCGGGACGTGCTGGGACTGGCACCACGATTTAGCCTCGTCAATTCCCAATGGCCTATCCGCGGTGACGCCCGGCGCGTACCAAAGCCGATG
>JAENXP010000187.1 GCA_016649475.1 Burkholderiales bacterium
ACTAACATGGGAACATTCAACGCGGAGGCCATGGCGCAGCGGATTGCGCGGAACGTCATGGATTTGAACTCGGACGCGATAACGTGGGACCAATTTAAACAACGCTATCGCGCTACGCCGGATTTGGTCGCACGGGGCGAATCGGATATCGCACCCACCGATTTCGAACGCCGGTACAGGCAGGTGCAGGAACATCTGGGCCGGTTATTGCAGGACCGTAGCGCACTAGGCGTCGAGGCTAGTACCGTCCTTCGGTGTATCAATAAGTAGATGCAGTGCGCTGAGGGGTCGGGTTGGGGCTTCCAGCAATCCGTGAAGCTGACCCCCGCGTAGCAAATCAACGGGCCGCAAGCGCCCTCAATCTGAAGCCGCGTCGCCGGCCGTCGGAAACGCATCCCGCGAAGTTGTGCCTATCAGGCGCGAGATCCGGATCGCGACGCCCGGCCGCTGAAATTGTCCGATACGCTCCTGAATCTGCCGGTCCGTGACGGTCATGCGGGTGCGCAGGCGTACGTATTCCGCCCACGACGTGATGATGAAACGCTCGACGAAACGCCCATCCTCGCCGAGATCACGAAAGACCCGCCAATTGCTCGCGCCGTTGCGGCGCCGCGTGGGTTCGATCGTCTGTATGGCGCCGAGGAATGCTTCCCGGCTTTCCGGATTGATCTGGTATTCGACCTGAATCAACACCGGTCCGTCGTCGGGCAGGGGCTCGACTGCGATGGCGAGGTCCGGCAGCTGCAGGCTGGGCGTGACATCCGCCTCGTCGCCCATCCTGACCCGCACGCGGTAGCTCAGCGCAAGCAGCACGAGCATTGTGCCCGCCGCGACGGTAAGCGCCACGCGCGTACCTTCGGAGCTGGCCAACCAGCCCCAGAGTACGCTCCCCAGTGCGAGGCTCGTCTGCATGGCCACAAGGCCCATCGCCACGGCGCGCGCCCGCACCCAGGCCGGCGCGGTGCTCTGTATGCCCGCCGACAGGCTTGCGAGGACGGAAACCCAGGCTACCCCCGCCGCGCACGCGCTCACCAGCGCAATGGCCGTGGTATGCGTCGCGGCGATGAGCAGCGTGGCAATCGTCCACAGGACGACACCCGCGGTGACTACGGTATTAAGCGATACGCGATGCAGTTGGCGCGGTATGGACAAGGCGCCAATGATCGCGCCGGTGCCGAAGCTCGCGAACAACAGGCCGAAACCGCCGGCGCCGAGTCCGAGTTGATCGCGCGCAATGACCGGCAGCAGCGCCCACAGCGCGCTCGCGCATATGCAGAAGCTCAGGTTGCGGACCAATAGTGCCAACATGGGCGGCGAGTGCCTGGCGTAGCGCAGTCCGCTCAGGATGCCGGACAGCAGCGTTTCCGGGACGCCAGGAATGAATCGCGGCGCGCTTTGCCAGCCGCGCACGGCGACGATCATCACCAGGAAGAACAATGCGCTGGCGAGCAGGGCGCTGCCCGAGCCCACCCAGGCCGCCAGTGCGCCGGCGAGCGCAGGTCCGACGGCACGCGCGAGGTTGAACGCAACAGCGCCCAAACCAAGCGCGCGCGGCAGGTCGGCACGAGTCACCAGATCGTTGATGCTCGCCTGCTGCGCCGGCAGGTAGAGAGTGAAACCGGCACCGATCACAAAGGTGCCAGCGAGCAAGGCTGCGGGGCCAAGCAGGCCAAGCATCGCGCCGACGCCGAGTGCCGCAGTGGCCGCCAGCAGGATAAGCTGCGTCACCAAAATGATCTTGCGCCGGTCGACGATGTCCGCCAGCGAGCCGGCAAGCAAGCCGAACAGGAGGGACGGTGCGGTGCTTGCGGTCTGCACCAGCGCAACCATGAGCGCGGACGGCGTCAGCGTCGCCATCAGCCATGCCGCCACGGTCGCCTGCATCGTGTACCCCAGCGCAACGGCGACCGAGCCGACGTAGAAGCGCCGGAACGAGACATGCCGAAGAGGCGAAGTCTCGAACATTCGTGCGAAAAGCCGGGTGGCGCGATTGGTCAAAGGATAGGCGGATTCATTCTTCCGCGCAGTCGCAACCTATTCGGTATCCCGGACTGCCCGCGCGGATTCGGTTGCAGTGGTCCGGGGGCAGGCATCCGCCTCAGTGTATCTCCGGGTCCGGCGTCTGCGCGCCGGCTTCGAGAAAATCGAAGTCGCAGCCGTCGTTCGCCTGGGTGATGTGCTGCGAGAATGCCGCGCCGTAGCCGCGTTCGTAGCGTGGCGCGGGCGCCTTCCACGCCGACTTGCGTTCGGCCAGTTCCGCGTCGCTGACTTTCAGATTCAGTTTCCGGCCGGGCACGTCGAGCTCGATCAGGTCGCCGTCATGCACCAGCGCCAGCGGCCCGCCGATCCAGGATTCGGGTGCAACATGCAGCACGCAGGCGCCGTACGAGGTGCCGCTCATGCGCGCATCGGAAATGCGCACCATGTCGCGCACGCCTTGCTTCAGCAGTTTCTGCGGGATCGGCAGCTGGCCCCACTCGGGCATGCCGGGACCCCCCAGAGGCCCGGCGTGCTTCAGCACGATCACGGAATCCTTGTCCACCGGCAGATCGGCGTCGTCGATGCGCGCCGCCATGTCGTTGTAGTCGGCGAACACCACCGCCTTGCCAGTGTGCTTGTGCAAGTGCGCTTCCGCCGCCGGCGGCTTGATCACCGCGCCGTCCGGGGCGAGGTTGCCGCGCAGCACCGCCAGGCTGTCGGATTTAACCAGCGCATTTTCGACGGAACGGATGATGTCCGCATCGAACACTTTCGCATCGGCGATGTTCTCGCCCATGGTCTTGCCATTGACGGTTCTTGCACCGGCCTTGAGCAGTCCGCCGAGGTTTTTCAGCACCGCGCGCAGGCCGCCGGCATAGTAGAAGTCTTCCATCAGGTATTTGCCCGAAGGCCGGATGTTGGCGAGCAGCGGCGTCTTGCGCGCCAGCGCGTCGAACAGGTCCAGATCGAGTTTTACCCCGGCGCGGCGCGCAAGCGCGATCAGATGCACGATGGCGTTGGTCGAGCCGCCGATGGCGAGCACGGCGGTCACCGCGTTGTGGATGGCGTCCGCATCGAGGATATCCCTGGGCTTGAGGTCTTCCCACACCATGTCCACCGCGCGTTTGCCGGTAAGCGTGGCCATGGCCGCATGGCGCGAGTCCGGTGCCGGGATCGACGCGGCGCCGGGCAGGGTGAAGCCCATGGCCTCGGCCGCGCTGGTCATGGTCGAGGCCGTGCCCATGGTCATGCAGTGTCCCGGCGAGCGCGCGATGCCCTGCTCGATCTCCTGCCAGTCTTTTTCCGTAATGTTGCCGGCGCGAAGTTCGGCCCAGTACTTCCAGGTGTCCGAGCCCGAGCCCAGCGTCGCGCCGCCCCAGTTGCCGCGCAGCATCGGACCCGCGGGCATGAAAATCGCCGGCAGGTTCATGCTGATGGCGCCCATGAGCAGCGCCGGCGTGGTCTTGTCGCAGCCGCCCATCAGCACCGCGCCGTCGGCGGGGTAGGAGCGCAGCAGTTCCTCGCATTCCATGGCGAGGAAGTTGCGGTACATCATGGTGGTCGGTTTCTGGAACGGCTCGGACAGCGACATCGCCGGCATTTCCACCGGGAAGCCGCCGGCCTGCCACACGCCGCGCTTTATTTCCTCGACGCGCTGCTTGAAGTGCGTATGACAGGGATTGATGTCGCTCCAGGTGTTGATGATGGCGATCACCGGCTTGCCGGCGTAGTCGCTGCGGTCATAGCCCATCTGCGCCGTGCGCGAGCGGTGGCCGAAGGCGCGCATGTCCCTGGCGCCGTACCAGCGGTGGCTGCGCAACTGTTCCGGGGTTTTCTTTTTCAATTTGATTTCCTTTGCGTTCAGGTCAAATCGCGCGGCGCTGCGGCCGGGCAGTTGGCGTCTGTTCTTCTCTATTGTATCCGCAACCTATCAGGGTGCGGCCTGGCGAACCAGCGGGCTGAAAGTCGCCGATTCGGCCGAATAGGCGAGCAGTTCCCCGGTCTCGATATCAAAATGCCAGCCGTGAAGTTCGAGCGCGTTGTTGTCGACGCGTTCGCGTATCCATGGAAACGACAGCAGATTTTCCAGGGAAATCAGTAGCGCCGCCTGTTCGCAGGCCCTCGCCTGAACCGCGGGCGGCTTCTGCGGCAGTTCGCGCAACACCTGTTCCCGCGCGCGCCTGGCGATGCCTACCCAGGCACCGATGAATTCGTAGTTGTTCGCGCTGATGCCTTCGCCCTCCATCAGCGCCTGGATGCCGCCGCAGCTGGAGTGCCCCAGAACGATGATGTGCTCCACACCCAGGTTCTTGACGGCGAACTCTATCGCGGCCCGGATGCCGGGCGCTTCGGAGTCGTCGCGGTAGGGCGGAACGAGGTTCGCCACATTGCGCACTACGAAGAGATCGCCGGGATCGGCGCCGGTGAGCATGGCGGGGTCGACGCGGGAATCGCAGCAGGAGATCACCAGCGCGCGCGGACGCTGGCCGCGGCGCAGTCGCGAGAACACGCTTTGCTCGTCGCGGAAGTACTTCTCCTGGAAGCGCTCAAAGCCGGCGATGAATTTGGCGATGTCTTTCATGGGAGATACTCCTGGGAATCCGCAAGTACCATCCTGTTACGGTCGGGTCCTGGCGAGCGGGGGGTATGCATCATCTCGTCCTGTCGCCAGCAGTCGATCGCCGCTCAAGGCCGTCTATGACTGTTGCGCAAGGGCGGCCAGTAGCCAGCGCCTTACCGCCGCCACATCGGGCAGGCGGAAACGGGCGCAGCTGGCGCCCTTGCCGACCTTGACGGAGACGCCGTCCAGCTTGTTCACCTCGGCGAAGCCGTGTTCGTCGTTGCGGTCGTCGCCGATGAATACAGGGCGCCGCCCCGCGAACGGCGCTTCCTGCAGATATGCGGCAATGGCCGTGCCCTTGTCTACACCTGCGGGCTTGATTTCCGCCACGCGCCTGCCGCGCTGCACTTCGAGCCCCGCGCCGGCGCCGGCCGCCAGCTGCGCCATGAGGCGATGCGCATAGGACGCCAGTTGCGGCGCCAGCCTGTAATGCAGCGCCAGGGTCAGTCCCTTGTCCTCCAGCAGCAGGCCGGGATGGCGCGCCAGAACCGGCGCCAGCGCCGCCTTGATGGTGGACTTGGCCGCGGGCGGCGCAGTGTTTGTCCACAGTCGTCCTGACGCGTCGCGGCGTTCGAGGCCGTGCTGTCCGGCCACAGGCAATTGCAGCTTGCCGAGGCGCTGGTCCAGGAAGCGCACGGCGCGGCCGCTCACCAGCGCCACCGCGCCGCCGCTTGCCTGTTGCAGGCGCGATATCAGATCGAGCAGCGCGGTGTCTACATGAACGGCGTCAGGCGTGTCGGCGATATCGATCAGGGTTCCGTCGACGTCGAGAAAATACGCCCAGTCCAGGCCGGGAGCGGGAGGGCGGTTGAGACGCGCCGTGCTCACGCCTCCGCGCGTCCGGTCTTCACGATCAGGCGATCGCGACGGCGCATCGCTGCTGCATCGAGCAGCATGCGGCCGGCCCAGCGAAACACATTGAACTCGGCCACCAGTCCGCGCATCAGGCGCATGCGGTCGCGCTGTTCTTCCGCCGGCATATTCAGCGCCAGGTGCAGGGCAGCCGCGCACTGGTCGGCGTCGTAGGGATTGACGATCAGGGCCTCGGGCAGCTCGCGCGCGGCACCGGTAAATTGGGACAGGATGAGAACGCCGCAGTCATCGTCGCGGGCCGCGACAAATTCCTTCGCCACCAGGTTCATGCCGTC
>JAENXP010000364.1 GCA_016649475.1 Burkholderiales bacterium
CGCCGAGCACGATGGGGATCCTGCAGCCGGCGGCGAGCGCCTCGAGCTGCACGCGCGTGCGCACGCCGAGGAAGAACAGCGCATCGACGCCCGCCGCTTCGTAGGCTCTGCCTCTGGCCAGCGCGTCATCCAGGCCGTTGACGGCCAGGGCGCTGGTGCGCCCGACGACGGCGAGGCGCGGGTCGCGCCTGGCGGCAAGGGCCGCCTTCATTTTTCCCACGCCCTCTTCCAGCGGGATCAGCTTCGTGCCGGCGCCGCCACCGTATGCCTGGGGCAGGGAAGTGTCTTCGATGGTGAGTGCGGCTATGCCCGCGGTCTCGAGCTCTTCCACCGTGCGCATGACATTCAGCGCATTGCCGTAACCGTGGTCCGCGTCCACCAGCAGCGGCAGCGCGCCGGCGCGGCATATGCGATGCGCCTGTTCGGCGAATTCGGTGAGGGTGATCAGGGTTTGGTCGGGCGCGCCCAGCACCGCCAGCGATGCTATCGATCCGGCGAACATGCCGAGCTCGAAACCGAGGTCCTCGGCGATGCGCGCCGAAACCGGATCGAACACCGACGCCGGATGCACGCAGGCTTTGCCTTCGAGGATCGCGCGGAAGCGCTCGCGCCGTTCAGTCCATCTCATGGTTGGTGCCGCCTTGAATAGTTGGAAATTTCCCGACAGGCTCAGTAGAACGAGCGCTCATCGAGCGAGAGCAGCGGGAACGCACCCAGCGTCGCGCCGGTGCTGACCGGGGGTGCGGGATGCAGATAGGAGCGGTCGAGTTCGGCCCAGGTGTTGACGCCCAGCAGGCCGAGGCAGATGTGGATTTCCTGTTCCAGCAGTTCCAGCAGGCGCACCAGCCCGGCTTGCGCGCCTGCGGCCAGGCCGATGCACTGCATGCGGCCGATGCCGACCATGCTGGCGCCGGCGGCGAGCGCCTTGACGATGTCCGAGCCGCGATTGAATCCGCCGTCGATGATGATGGGCACTCGCCCCCCGAGCGCGGCGACGATTTCCGGCAGCACCTCCATGGTGCCGCGGCCATGGTCGAGCTGGCGTCCGCCGTGGTTCGAAACGTAGATCATGTCGACGCCGTGCTCCAGCGCCAGGGTGGCATCCTCCGCGGTGGCGATGCCTTTGAGGATCAGCGGGATCGCGAACTTGGATTTGAGCCTGGCCACGTCGCTCCAGGTGAGCCGGGCCTGGAATTCGCGTTTCGGCATGTAGCCGCTGCGCGTATGGCGTTTCGCCAGGTCGCGCTCGCGCCGGCTGTAGTAGGCGGTGTCGACCGTGAGGCAGAACGCGCTGTAGCCCGCGGCGATGGCCTGCCCGGCGATGGCGTCGACCCAGTCGGCGTCCCCGCGCGTGTAGAGCTGGAAAATGCGCAGGGCGTCTGGCGCCGCCTGCGCCACGGCGTCCAGGCCGGGTTCGCACACCGAGCTCAGCATGTGCGAGACGCCGAACTGCTGCGCCGCCTTGACCGCTGCGCCGCCGCCTTCGGGCGCGAACAGCTCCAGGCCGCCGATAGGCGCAAGGATCAGGGGCAGGCGCAGCTTGCGTCCGAGAAACTGCGTCGAGGCGTCGACCTGGCTGACATCGCGCAGCACCCGCGGGCGGAACGCGATCGAATCGAGCGCCAGGCGGTTGCGCCTGACGGTGGTCTCGGTCTCGGTGCCGCCGACGATATAGTCCCAGTTGTCGTGGTTGAGTTTTTGCCGGGCTTTTTTCACCAGCTCGTGCAGCGTCAGGAAATCGGATGAACTGTTTGGAATCATTGCTGCTCCGGCTGCGCGCCCTGCGTCCGTGGGGAGCATGCACGCATTCCCCGCTGTGCAGGGCGTTTTAGAAAGGGACTACATTGAAGCGCACCCGAGCTTGCGGTGTCAACCACAAGCCCGGCAGAGGCTCTTCCCCGTGCACTGCGTCCTCAGGTCCTGTATCGAACTACCTGGGCCGCTGCAAGCCCTGAATTCGCGGTTGGAGTCGGCAGTGATCAATGCATCGAACGCTTTGGATGCCACATGCAGCAGCGCGCCATTCCTCAAGCCGGCCCATCCCATGCGCTGCACCGATGTGACGTCGTGTCCTGCCATCAGACCACCCAGGTGCCATGGCAGTGATTCGTCAAGCAGCAGGCGCATGCTCTGACGCGGCTACCCGCGCCAATTCCAGCGCTGCCAAGGCCTGTTCGCGCGAACCTGAAGGGTAGTCCTCCAAAAAACGATCCAGGCTGTCCCCCGCTTCGAGCGCGTCGAACAGGTTCTCGAGCGGAACCCGCGTGCCCACGAATACGGGGACTCCGCCCTGAATTTCAGGATCGCGATGTATTACGACTTGGTTCATATTTCACCTCCAACACGAAGCATGACAGCGCGGAGCAGGCCGGCGCACATCTTCTGGATCAAGTTCTGGATCAAGTTCTCCTCGAGGCAAATGCGTTCAGGCAGAACCCGAGCCCTTGGTTGCGTGCGTTCAGTTTGATGCGCCGTCCAATTCATCCAGCGCGACGGCGGCCCTATCCCGCCTGACGCCTGTGGCGTCCAACCTGAGCCTTGCTGCGGCGAGCTCGGTCTCGGCTTTGTCCCGCTCGAGGTAGATACTGTCCTGGTCGGCGACGGCCTTGGAGAGCGCGGTGATGCCGGTGTCGCGTACGCGCCGGTCGCTGGTTGCAACGCGTCGGTCAGGAAACGGACCGTTCCAGACGGTGCCCGGCTTGCGCGGGTCAAGGACTGTCTTGCGCCGGTCGGCGATCAGCTGGTCCCAGCCGGTGTTTGCCTCGGTCAACCGCGCTTGCGCCAGGTCCAGGTCGCGGAGTGCTTCGCACCACTCGATCTCGGCTTTCTGCAAGGCAGCCTCGAGTTCGGAGCGTGTACGCATGGGCGTTTTTCCTATGTTGCAGTCGCGTCGTTGGAGTCTTGTATCAAGGAAATTGCCTCACTATGCCTTAATTGCGAACCCGACCCCTGTTTCGCCTGTTTCGTTTTTTCGTGATCACTCGGCGCCGGGAGAAAACGGCCGCGGCTGGGCGATGCCGAAGCCTTGGGCATAATTGACGCCGACCGCGCGCAGGCGTTCCAGGCTTTCGTCGCTCTCCACCATCTCGGCGATGGTGCGCAGTCCGATGACATTGCTCACGCGCTGGATCGCGCGCACCTTGGCCAGCGCCTCCGGCACGCGCAGTATCTGCAAAATGATGCTGCCGTCGATTTTGAGGTAATCGAGCGGCAGCGCCTTGACGTGCTCGAAGCTGATGCCCGAGCGGCCGAAGCCGTCCAGGGTGAAGAGGCACCCGGCCGGCTTGAGTTCGCTCGCAAGGCGCACCGCGTCGGAGAGACAGGCGATTGCATCGCCGTCGGCGATCTCGAAACACAGCGCCTGGCCGGGCATTCGGCTACGCTCCAGGGCGCGCAGGACGAACGCGGGGAAGGAGTCGTCCTCGATGGTGCTGCGCGCGAGGTTGATGCACAGCAATGGCGCTCCGGCCGAGTTGGCCGCCGGATCCGAGGCTGCGTCCGTGGCCGCGCGCACGGCGATGGCCTTGCGCACCACGAAGCGGTCGATGTCGGGCATCATGTTGAAGCGCTCCGCGATCGGCAGGAAGGTTCCCGGGGGCACCATGTTCTGTTCCTCGTCGCGCATGCGTATGAACAGTTCGTGCATGGTCTTGTGCGGTTCATCCGCGGCCAGGGCGACGATTTCCTGGGCGTAGAGATCGAAACCGTCGTGCTGGATCGCCTGGTGTATGCGCTCGCGCGGATTGCCCCAGCCGCTCAACTCCTCGGTGAGCGAGCTCAGGTAGACCGAGTTGCCGCTCTCGTCCGCGATCAACACCTTGGTGGCGCCGAGGTGCGTTTCCCCTGCCGAGGATGCACC
>JAENXP010000776.1 GCA_016649475.1 Burkholderiales bacterium
AGCTTGGCTCCGCGTCGGGGCGGTGTCGTCTCAGGGACTCTTTCGCTGGACCCGGGAGCGGCGTCTTGCCAGCGCCCAAACGAGAATGGCCAACGCGCCCAGCGCCAGCCAGACCCAGTTCCATGTTTTCATGGTCAGGATGCTGTCCCCGAAAACATTGAGCAGGATGGTGAGCGGGAGGATCCCGAGCCCGGTCGCCCAGATGAAGGTCCACCAGGAAATTTCGGTCAGCGCGGCGCCGTAGTTGAGCAGATTGAATGCGATGACCGGAATCAGGCGCCCGATCAACAGCGCCAGGCCACCGCGCGTGGCTGACCATGCGGACAGCCGGTCCAGCTGATTCTCGGAGAGCATGCGATGAATAAACGGTCTGCCCAGCAGGCGCACCAGGCCGAAAGTGCTTAGCGCCCCCAACATCGCCCCGACCCAGGTGATCACGCTCCCCAACAGCGGCCCGAACACCATGCCGTTGGCGATGGTGATGATTTCGGCAGGGAACGGAATGAA
Source organism: Burkholderiales bacterium (assembly GCA_016649475.1). GTDB lineage: Bacteria > Pseudomonadota > Gammaproteobacteria > Burkholderiales > SG8-39 > 2-12-FULL-64-23. Next base: position 508 of record JAENXP010000776.1, read on the forward strand.
AGAGTGCGCGACCATCAGCATGATCGAGCCCAACGCGGCCCATGGCCCCCAGGAACGGATCTGCGCCACCATTGCCTCGATCGTGTTGGCGCCCCCAATGCTGAAATCCATCGGCCACAGCCACCAGGCGCCGACGCCAAAGAGGATCAGCAGCCCCAGCGCAGCGGCCAGGATCACGCCCATCGGACGAACCGTCGGCTTGGCCGGACCCTCCGCCATGCTATTGCTTGCTGCTCATGAACACCTCCAAGGACATAATTATGGACGTCTCCTGAGGTGGGAAATCGGTGGCAATGTGCTTGCGCCATGGTCGGCGCGTTACCCTGCTGGGGGAAAAGAGGAGCGCCACCGCATGAAAGGGGCTGCGTGATGCAAGTGCTCGATCAACCTGTCCTCCGGGATATCGTCCTCGTTGGCGGTGGCCACAGCCATGTCGGTGTGCTGCGCAACTTCGGCATGCGTCCCGTGCCCGGGGTTCGCCTGACTGTCATCTGCCGCGACACGCATACGCCGTACTCGGGGATGCTGCCGGGCTATATCGCGGGGCACTACAGTTACGACGAGGTCCATATCGACCTCAGCGTGCTGGCCCAATTTGCCGGCGCGCGCTTGATTCGCGACGAGGCGCTGGGGCTCGATCGGGAAGCTGGCAAAGTGCTCTGCCGCAACCGTCCGCCCCTGCCCTACGACATCCTGTCGATCAACATCGGCTCGACACCGCAAATGGACGCCGTCGCCGGGGCGAGCGCGCATGCCTTGCCGGTGAAACCGATTGCCGGCTTCAACGCGCGCTGGCAGCAGCTGCTAGCGCGCGTCCGCGAGCACACCGGGACCACGCGCATCGCGGTGGTCGGTGGCGGCGCCGGCGGCATCGAGCTGGCGCTGGCCATGCAGTACCGCTTGTGCAACGAGCTGCGCGCGGCTGGCCGCAATCCGGACGATCTCAGCTTTGAGCTGCTGACCAGCAGCGCGGTGATTCTGCCGACCCACAACGCCGCCGTGCGCCGCAGCTTCGAGCGGGTACTGGCCGAACGTGGAATTGCGGTGCATTGCAGCTCGGAGGTCGTCGAAGTGTCCGCGGCGCAACTGCGCACGGCCTCCGGCGCCACCGTGGCTGCCGACGAGATCGTCTGGGTCACCCGCGCGGGTGGCGCACCGTGGCTGGGCACGACTGGGCTGGCTCTGGATGGCGACGGTTTCATTCAGGTGAGCGACACCCTGCAGACGGTCACCGACCCGAAGGTCTTCGCGGCCGGTGATATCGCCAGCATGATCAA
>JAENXP010000440.1 GCA_016649475.1 Burkholderiales bacterium
AGCGTGGACGCTGCGACGTCCAGCCTCGCCGGCCAGGACGCCGAGTATCTGGTGAAGGCAACCAAGGCGTACCGGACCACGCGCAAGAATTGGGGCATGCAACGTTACATTGCAGGTCTGAGCGACAAGGACATCGACAATATTGCGGCGTACTACGCGACGCAGGAACCCAAAGCCGCCGACCAGGTGCCCACGTCCACCCAGGAACTCGCTGCAAAATGCGACCGTTGCCACGACCAGGACGCCAGCCCGACGATGGCGGCGCCGAAGATGAGAGGGCAGGACAAAGACTATCTGGTGATGTCGCTGCGGGCCTATCGCGACGGCAAGCGCGAAAGCTCGACCATGCACACGATGAGCTTCCCCTACAGCAACGCGATCATCGAAAGCCTCGCATCCTGGTACGCCAGCCAGCCGGGAAAATAGGCGCCAGTCCGGTTTCGGCGACCCGCTGATCCGGATGGGTCGCGGCACGCGTCACCGGCGCGCCATAGTTGCCGCCGCGCAAGCCGACCCGCTCCTCCAATTGGCGCACGCGAATCGCGCGACGCTGAGTACCTAGCGATTGCCATGTGCCGACGGCTATCCTTCCATGCACTTGCGGTGCTCCACCCGCGTAGTTTTATCCTTGCAGGCTTCCAGCGCCGCGTTGTGCGCTTCGCAGCGTTCCATGTTGCTCGCCTTGGTGCAATCGCGTAGCTTGGGCGGTGTGATCTTGGTGTCTGGCTCGGGCCGGTGCATGCACTCGCGCCACTCGTCGCCGATCTTGTCCTTGCACGCGCCGATGTCCTTGTTAAGGGCTACACATCGGGCTTTGTCCTTCGCCTTGGTGCAGTCCATGGGATAAGCGCTCGGACCTTTTCCGAGGTTACCACCGGCGGGTTGCGCATCAGCAGTAATGACGAATGTGGCGGCTGTGACGGCCGCGAGCAATACGGAAAAAGAGGGTTTCATCGGCTGTCCTTCCAAAGAAAGTCCTGTGGCCGCGGTGCACCCAACCGCCCTTTTGTCCTGTGCGAACAAGGGCAGGGAGCAAACCCAATCTACGCCTACACTCCCGCACTGGTTTGATTTTGGTCAAATTTCAACTGACTGCGGTTTAGGCACTGGAACTCGACTGTTTTCGCCGGACATGTTTCAACCGCCATGCCTGAGTTACCCCCCGTGTCAATCGAGTAATCCGGACTGCTCCCGCTTCCCAGTATTGTGTCGGCTAGGCCCGTCCAAGTGCCTGTCTGAATTCGCACCCAAAAAAAACAGCCCGGACATTGCCGGGCTGTGCCAAGGTCGTATCCGCGGCTACAAACCGCGACTGCCGTCAACCGATAATCTCTTCGTCTCTATCGCCCCTTTGCAGGATGGCTGCCGGCGTCTTGCCGATCCACATCTGGTACATCGAAATGAACCACATGGTGGCAAAGCTCACGCCCATGATGCCGCCGGCCCCCATGGTCAGCCAGGCAAAGGGATGGTACAGCTTCACCAGGTACCACGAACTGATGTCCACCGCCTCGCAGAACAGCGGCAGGCCCATGATCAGGTACTTGAACCACAAGGGCCGCACGTAGGCGTGGCTGAAGATCAGGCCGACGATGAAGAAGATGAAGGTCATGCCGAACAGGTGTATGTGCGAGACGCGCACCAGGGTAAAGATGTCCGTTCCGGTGTCCTGTTCGGTCACCTTTTTGATATTGTCATAGCCGCCCAGGTTGGCCAGGTGCGGATTGCTGCCGTCGTGGCAGGACATGCAGCGCTTGTCTATGGTCGGGCGGATAAAGGTTTCGTAGGTCGGGCGGTCCGCGCCCTGCTGTGCCCATTTCACCAGTGCATTGGCTTCCTCGGCCGGCAACATGCTCGCCATCGGCCCGCGCAGGGCCGATTCCAGCCGCGATCCTTTTCCGCTGCCGGTATAAGCGATGACCAGATCCTCGTAGGAAAGACCCGGGTTGCCGTCGCGCCCGGAGTAGACGTGAACCAGGTACAGCATGCCGAACAGATAACCCATGCCGAGAATGCACAGCGCCCCCGTATACAGGATGCGCATGCTGAAGGGCAGTTCCGAATAATGGTTATACAGCCGGTGCAACGGGGCTACGCTCATAATGGTTTCCTTTGGCTTTTTTGTCGAATACGCGTGGACGGCGACGTCCAGCTACCGCGGATTCTTCCCTGAAATTCGATGCTGCGGCTATCTTTTCCCGACCAGGCTGCTGCGGCCTTGCCTGCGCTGCCTCCGCCGTTCACTTGGCCGGCAGCGGCATGTACACGACGGATCGCGCCTTCTGGCGCGCATAATGCAGCGACAGACCGTCTATATCCGTCTCGCTCAGTCCGTCGAGCATGGCCGTCATCGCAGTGCTCTTGCGCTCGCCTTTTTGATATGCGCGCAATACCCGCTGCAAGTATTCGGGTCGTTGCGCCGCGAGCGCAGGCGTACGCAAATCGGTGCTGTTACCGTTGACGCCATGACAGCGATCGCAACGCTCCGCCATTTCGGCTACGGTCATCGGCTTGCGCACCTTGGGCGCCTGCGGTGCCTGATTGGCGTAATAGGCCGCGAGGTTCTTGATTGTGGCGGCGTCGACCGAAGCCGCCGGCGCCTTCATCGCGTCGTCCTTGCGCGACCCGTCCTGGTAGGCCTTCATCGCCTCGACGAAGTACTGCGCGTCCTGGCCCGCGAGGCTGGGCGCGGTACCGGTGCTGACCCCGCCTTCGCCATGGCAGCCTGCGCAGGCCACGGCTGCGGTCTTGCCCGCAGACTGGTCGCCCGGCGCTGGCGTCTTGGCCTTGTCGGGTTTTTGCAAACCATAAAACAGCGCCATACCGTCGAGTTCGGCGTCGGTAACCGCCGAAACCAGGGTCTGCATCATGTCGCTTTTGCGTTGGCCGCTTTTGTAGGCCTTCACTGCCTCGATGAAATATTTCGGGTCGAGACCGACCAGGTTCGGCATGCCGGGGGTACTGGTGATTCCGGTTTCGCCATGGCAACCCGCGCATCCCGCCGAAGCAGCCTTGCCCACGCTCATTGCATCCGGCTTGGCTGACGCTGCCTTGCCGCTGGGCGCGGGCGCGGGTTCAGCCGGATCGACGTTGGCGTAGTAAGCCGCCACCTTGATCAAGGCGTCGTCGCTGAGGAACTTGACCGCGTTGTTCATGGGCGTATTGCCGCGCCCGCCAGACTGATACACGCGCATCTCGAGGTACAGGTATCCCGGACGCTGGCCGGCGATATTGGGCATGTCCTTGTCCTTGGGCTTGGGGATGCCGTTCAGACCGTGGCAGCTGGCACAGGACGCTTCGGCTACGCGCTTTCCCTCGGCAATATCCTGGGGTGTCGCCAACGC
>JAENXP010000784.1 GCA_016649475.1 Burkholderiales bacterium
CCTCCTTCTCATATGGAGAAACATCATAGCAGAAATACCCGACAGCAGGGAAGAGGCAGGCGCGGAAGTAACTGTTCACGTTTGCCAAAGTGAATTTCAAAAGGCGCTTACGATGTGACAAAAAGGGGTTGGCCGCGGAGCAGGCCTTCGATGGTGGTGATGGGGTCCAGGCCGCGCACCTGGCAGGTCTGCAGCAGGCTGAAGAGGATCATTTTGGTGTCCGATCCCTGCTTGGAGCGGGTGCCGCCGCAGATTTTACGCGCGGTGACCGGCCCGCGCACCGCGCGCTCGGCGGCATTGTTGTGCGAGGGCACATCGGGGTGCTGCACGAAGACGAAGAGCTCGTTGATGTGATCGGTGAGGAAGCGGGCGAGGTTGCGCCACTCGGCGAGGTCGGCGTCCCGGTGCGGCGACGCCAATGCGAGTATTTCGCGCTGGCAGGCGAGCCGAAGCGCTTCCCGCTCGGCCTCCGGGCGACAGGCATAGTGGGGCGTCGCCAAGCTCGCCACGGCCCGGGCGTAGACCGCGCGCACGGCCTGCACCCAGGCGTGCGCCTCCGCCGCCTCGGGATGACGCGTGATCAACTGATGCCCGTGGCGCAGCAGGTGGACCCAGCAGCGTTGTTTCCAGCAGGCCAGACTGCTGTAGGCCACATACCCATCGCAGACGATGATGCCGGCAAACTCCTCGCCGAGCAGCTCGCGAATGACCTGACCGCCGCGGGAAGCGTGCCGTTCGAAGTAGCGCACCTCCGGGGTGAGGACGGCCCAGAGGTAACCATGTTGACCGTCCTCGCGCCAGCCGGTCTCATCGGCCTGCACCACCGGGCTGCCGCGCAGCTGCTGGCGGAGCGCGGCGTAGGCCTGCTGCCCGCGGGCGGCCACCGCGTCGAGCATACGGCGCAACTCGCCGATAGAGATGTGCAGCCCGCCGGTAAGCGCGCGCAGAATCTGCTGGATGGTGCGCAGGGGTAGGCGGCCGAGATGGTGCCAAGTGGCCACCAGACTCATCACGCGAGCGGAGAAGCGGTGCCGGCCGACGGAGCCGTCGTCGAGGTCCGCCCGCGCCGGATAGCTGATCCGCCCGCAGACCCCGCAGTGGCGGGCCAGCCGCACGTGGCGGACCACCCGAGCAGGCTGCACCGGGAGGTCAATGACCTCGTGACTGGAGTATTCCCAGCCGCCGGTCAGCGGGTGGCCGCAGTCCGGGCAGACGCCCAACGCATGCTCCACCACCTCGTCGGGGTCGGCCACACATGCTCGACCGTAGCCCTTCCCGCGCCGCTTGCGGGGCGTCTTCTCGCGCCTGGGCGTCTTGGGCTTGGCCCACCTCGGCGGCTCCCCTTTGCGGGCGAGCTCCTCGCGCAACTGGGCGACTTCCGCGCGAAGGTCGGTCACCTCGGTCTGCAATTCGGCGATGACTCGCGTTTGCACGGCAATCACCTGTCGCTGTTCGGCGATCACCTGCTGCTGTTCGGCGATCACCTGCTGCTGTTGCAACACAAGGGCGACCAACTCTTCGCGCGATAACTCTACCGCAGGACTCATGTTTTAAGATTTCTTGGTCGTTTGGCGAAATCCTTCTTGGTTACTGAAAAAACTTACAAACGTGAACAGTTACAGGGCGGCCCGGCATAAAGTGACATAAATTTTTTGAAAAGTACCTATGTGAGTGATTTAGTTGCATAACCGCGCCGTCACGGCACTCCGCTCACGCTTTGTGCCTTACTACGAACGGCGGAATCGAA
>JAENXP010000699.1 GCA_016649475.1 Burkholderiales bacterium
GCCGAGCACGAGTTCCTGCTCGATGCGCGTGGTGCGGTCGCCGCCATACAGCTGGTGCGCGATATTGCGATCCTGCACGGTGTTTTCATCGATATCGGTATCGAGCAGGTACAGGCTTACGCAGCCGACCCGCGCCTGCCACACTTTGGCTTTGACGTCGCGCCCGGGAAACTCGATCCCGACCTTCAGTTCCGAACCGTCCTCGCGCAGTACCGGGGTGATCGGCAGATCGTCGAAATCCGAGTCGACATGCGTCGCCCGCTGATGGCCCTGGCCGTCGATGGTCTGGGAAAAATATCCCTGCCGGTAAAGCAGGCCGACGCCGACGAAGGGCAGGCGCATGTCGCTGGCGGTCTTGCAGTGATCGCCCGCGAGGATGCCGAGGCCCCCGGAGTAAATCGGCAAACTCTCGTGGAAACCGAATTCGAAACAGAAGTAGGCGACCAGTTCGGACTGCGCCATCGGCACTTCGGCCGCGTCGCGGCTGGTCTGCTCTCCGTGATAGCTGTCGTAGGCCGAGAGCACGCGCTTGTAATTGTCGAGGAACAACTTGTCCTCGGCCGCGTTGACCAGGTGATGCTGATCGATGCGCTTGAGCAGGGCCTTGGGGCTGTGGCCTACGGCGTTCCACAAACCCGGATCAAGGCGCGAAAACAGTGCCCGCGTAGGCATGATGTCCCAGCTGTACCACAGGTTGTTGGCGAGTTCCTCCAGACGCGCGAGCCGTTCGGGAATTTTCGGATTGACCTCGAGATGGAATGCAGTGCCCGGCTTCATCTTTTTTTTGCCTTTATTGTTTGAACCCGGGCGCCAGGCGGCGCCCGGGCCATGTTGAGTTTCAGACCTATAGTGCGATTATAGCGCCACGGGCCGGGCCATACGGGACGCATGTTGTGCGTGTTGCACGGGCGGGTGGTGCCGGTGCGCGCAATGATGCAGGGGAAGCTTGCGGATTTGCACGAACCAGGTAGGGCCGCGCATGACAGTAGAGCTGCGGGGGCAGCTACATGTGCGGCCATGGCAGGACCGCCAGCACCTACCCGGGGAAGGAACCGCTCTCTCGTGGATAATTATTCAGGAGCACCATGCCGACGAACGGTTGCTGCTGCGCCGTGCCATCGGAAACTCGATAGCCTGGAAGTTCGACGCGCCGAGGTCGGACGCGTCCCCGGGCTTCAGCTCGGCGCGGGCCCGCTGCCTTCCTGCGCCGATTTCTGCACACCTGTACTCTGCGACTTGGTATTCGCCTTCATCCAGGCCCTGATGCGGTTCGCATCGCCGATTCGGGTGAGTTTGCCCCAGGAGTCCAGCAGAACGATGATCACCTCGCGCCCGGCGAGCGTCGCCTGCAGCACCAGGCAGCGGCCGGCGTCGCTGGTAAAACCCGTCTTGGACAGACCTATGTTCCAGTTTTCGTTCGACACCAGCCTGTTGGTGTTGTGATAAGCGAGTTGCCTGCCCGCAACATGGACTTCGTGTCCGGTGGAGGTAGTGTAATTGCGGATGAGGTCGTAACGATGCGCGGCGCGCACCAGCTTCACCAGATCCTCGGCGCTTGCCACATTGCCGCTGGATAGCCCTGTGGGGTCGTCAAAACGTGAATCGTTCATGCCGAGCATCTGCGCCTTGTGATTCATGGCGCGTATGAATGTCTCGATGCCGCCCGGATAGGTGCGTCCCAGGGCCGCGGCGGCTCGGTTCTCCGAGGCCATCAGCGCCAGGCGCAGCAATTCGTCACGGCTGAGGTGCGCTCCGGGCCTCAGGCGCGAGTGCGTGCCGCGCAGGGAATCCATGTCTTCGCTGGAAATAGTGATGTCCTCATTCAGATCGAGACCTGCGTCCAGCACCACTATCGCGGTCATGAGTTTGGTGATCGAGGCGATGGGAGTTACCGTGCTCGCATTCTTGTCGAACAGCACCTCTCCGGTTTCAGCATCCTGAACGATAGCGGCGGCCGAGCGCAGCGACAGCTTGTGCGTCGAACTGGCGGCCTTGTCCGCGCCGCGGCGCGCATCGGCCTGCCCCGGGTAGACGGCACAGACCAGAC
>JAENXP010000753.1 GCA_016649475.1 Burkholderiales bacterium
AACAACAGAGGTTGCTGCGGATGAGAGACCGGGACCGGACACTCGCGAGACTGGAACGATGAGCGCACCCGCCGATTCTCCGACGTTCCCGACCAACGGGCGAGTCGACCTCTCCGGTCGCACCTTCGTCGTCACCGGCGGCAACGGCGGCATCGGCCTGGGCATGGCCACCGGCCTCGCGCAAGCGGGCGCAGCGGTGCTGATCGCCGGGCGCAACGCGGCCAAGAACGCCGCCGCGGTGAAAACACTGAAGGCACTGGGGGCGAAGGCCGCGGCGGTCGAGGCCGACGTGACCGTGCAGGCCGAGTGCCGCGCCTTGATCGAGGCAGCGAGCGACAAGTTCGGCCGTCTGGACATACTCGTCAACAACGCCGGCACCACCATCCGCAAGCAGCCGCAGCACTACACCCTGGAAGAATGGAAATTGGTGCTCGATACCAATCTCACCAGCGCTTTTCTGTGCAGCCAGGCAGCCTACCCGGCGATGCTCGAGGCGGGCGGCGGCAAGATCATCAACATCGGCTCGATGCTGTCGATTTTCGGCGCCTCGTTTACCGGGCCTTACGGCGCGAGCAAGGGTGGCATGGTGCAGCTGACGAAGTCCCTCGCCTGCGCCTGGGCCAAGGACAATATCCAGGTCAATGCCGTACTGCCCGGCTGGATCGACACCGAACTCACGCGCCAGGGGCGCAAGGAAATTGCCGGCCTGCACGAGCGCGTGCTCGCGCGCACGCCCGCCGGCCGCTGGGGCGACCCGGCGGATTTCGCCGGCATCGCGGTGTTCCTCGCCGGCAGCGCGTCCGATTTCCTCAACGGAACCGCCATACCCGTCGACGGCGGATATTCTTCGCAGGGCTAGACCTTTTTGCAGAATGGGGGGATGCGTCCCCCTCATGCACGGCCAAGTCGGCACCCGCAGCGCCAATTCCTCCTCGGCCCTGCTTGTGATGCGGTGTTCGGCATTTCGCCCCTGGTACGTCTGAAGGCAGTGGCCGGTCGATTCTGAAATCTGCGTCGATGCCTGCTATCATCGACCGGGCGACCCCATTTCCATTTTGCCGGGAGTCATACTCGATGCGCGCCTTTTTCCTGCCGCTCGCCGTTGCACTGGCGTTGCCGGCTTACGCCCAGGCTGATTCCGTCCCCGCCGCGCCGACAGTCGTGACCAAGCCCCTGTCGCAGGTCGCCATCTATCCCGAGCGTGTAGCCTCGGCGCAGACGGTGTCGCTCAACGAGTCGCGCATCGCCGCCGAAATCGCAGGCCGCATCGAGGCGATCCCGGTCCGGGTCGGCGAGCGCGTGGCGCGCGGTGCTGTGCTGGCCCGGATCGAGTGCCGCGACCACGAACTCGCGCGCGACCGCGCGAATTCGAGCTTGAGGGCCGCGCAGGCGCGCCTTACTCTGGCCGAACAGCAGCTCGCGCGCGCGCACGAACTCAGCACCCGCGGTTTCATTTCCAAGGAAGCGCTCACCTCGCGCGAAACGGAAGTCCAGGTGTTTCGCGCGGATGCAGAGCAGGCACGCGCCCAGCTCGACACCGCCGAGCGGGCGGTCGGCAAATGCACGGTCCGCTCGCCATTCGCGGCAATCGTGCGCGAGCGGCTCGGGCAGGTGGGCGAACTCGCGGCATCCGGCAGCCCTTTGGTCGCGCTCAGCGATGCCGAGCGCGTCGAAGTCTCCACCCAGCTGCAGTTGCAGGACGCCGAATCCATGGGCAAGGCCCCGCTGGTGCGCTTCAACGCCTACGGGGGTGCGAAAGAACTCGCGCTGCTGCGCATTTCCCCTGCCATCAGTCCGCAGGCGCGCACGGTGGAGGCGCGGCTGCGCTTCAAGGGCGAGCCGGCCG
>JAENXP010000678.1 GCA_016649475.1 Burkholderiales bacterium
GCCCGCGTCATCGCCAGCCACGATCCGCTGGCGGAACGCTTCGTGCCTGCGCTGGAAAAGCTGCGCGACCAGACGGGCGAAACCGTGCTGCTGTCCAAGCGCCTCGACCGGCAGGCGGTTTACCTGGTGGTGCTGGACGGCCTGCAGAGCATCCGCTACAGCCCGAAGGTGGGCGAATTCAGGCCGCTGCACGCCAGTGCGAGCGGCAAGGCGCTGCTGGGGAGCCTCGCGCCCGCGCTGCGCAGTGAACTGCTCGGCGCGATGAAGCTGCCGCGCGTGACTACGCGCACCATCATTTCGCGCGCGGCCCTGGAGGCAGACCTGGAGCAGGCGCGCGCGCGCGGCTGGTATGTCACGAATGGCGAAACCGTGGCCGACCTGATGGCGGTGGCGGTGCCGGTGAGCTCAAACGGCGAAATCTACAGCGTCGCGCTGGCCGGTCCGGTGCACCGCATGGAAGGCGCGCTGAAGCGCCACGCGAAGCTGCTGATCGAGCTGCGCGCAACACTGGAGGACCACGCATGAGCTGGCTGCCATTGGAGGGCATCAAGGTTGCGGATTTCTCCGCGCTGATACCCGGCCCCTTTTCTTCGGCGATTCTGTCGGACCTCGGTGCCGACGTGATCAAGATCGAACCTCCCAGGGGGGATTCGGCCAGGACCTTGCTGCCGGCGGTGTTCCACGCTGCCAACCGCAACAAGCGTTCGATCGCGCTCGACCTCAAGCACGCGCAGGCCAGGCCGGTGATAGAACGCCTGGCGCGCTGGGCCGATGTCGTGATCGAGTCCAACCGTCCCGGCGTCGCCGCGCGCCTGGGCATCGACTACGCCAGCCTGTCCGCGCTGAATCCGCGGCTGATCTACTGCTCGCTTTCGGGTTACGGCCAGAACGGTCCCTGGCGCGACAAACCAGGGCACGATATCGGCTATGTGGGTGCGAGCGGCGGACTCTCCTATCCCGGTTCCTGGCTGGGCAAGCCGGCGCGCTCGAGCATACCGATCGCCGACATGCAGGGCGGCAGCTTCGGCACCATCGCCATTCTGGCGGCGCTGCACGAGCGCGGCAGCAGCGGCCGCGGCGCCGAGCTCGACCTGAGCCTGTACGAAGCGGGTCTTTTCTGCGCCGCGCTGCGCCATGGCATCGAGGAGCATACCGATCCGCGCGCGCATATCTGGCCGGTGAACGATTTATTCGAAACCGCGGACGGCAGCATGCTCATACTCGGCATCGTGGAGCAGCATTTCTGGGAGAATTTCCGCTCCGCGGTGAAAGATCTCGAGCCCGCGCTCGCGGATGCGAAGTTCGATACCGATTCCAGCCGGCGCAAGCACGGCGACGAGCTGTCGCGCCTGCTGAAGAAACTGTTCCTGAAGAAGACCGCGCGGCAATGGCATGACCTGCTCGAGCCGCTGGACGTTCCGGCCGAATTGCCGCTGACGCCGGCCGAGGCGAGCCGCACCGGGTATGCCGAGGCGCGCGCGGCCGTGGTCAAACTCGGCGGCGAGCGCCATGCGCTGTTTCCGCTCTGGGCCAATGGCCGCCGCGGCGGCGAACTCAGGCGCGGCACGCCGGCGCTCAACGCCGACGGCAGCGCCATATTGCAGGAACTGGGATTCGCGCCGGACGAGGTCGAGCGCATTCTTGGCTCTGCCCGGGCAAAGGGCTGAGCATGGATTTCTCTTTGTCCGAGGAGCAGCAGGCGATACGCGAGGCGATCTCCAGGATCTGCGCACGGTTCAGCGACGACTACTGGCTGGAAAAGGACCGCGCACACGAGTTCCCGCACGAACTGCACCAGGCCCTGGCGCGCGACGGCTGGCTGGGCATCGCAATGCCGGAGGAATACGGCGGGGCCGGTCTTGGAATTACCGAAGCGGCGGTGATGTTGCAGACCATCGCGGCGTCGGGCGCGGGCTTTTCCGGCGCGTCCGCGGTGCACATGAATATCTTCGGCCTCAATCCGGTGGTGGTGTTCGGCAACGAGGAGCAGAAGCGGCGCATGCTGCCGCCGCTGATCGCCGGCGAGGAGAAAGCCTGTTTCGCCGTGACCGAGCCCAACACCGGCCTCAACACCACCCGGCTCAAGA
>JAENXP010000033.1 GCA_016649475.1 Burkholderiales bacterium
ATTGGTACATAGTTGAATGAGAGGGGTTGACCATGATCGCTGATGTCAAAAAAACTGCCGAGCACAAGATGCAAAAATCGCTCGAAGCACTGAAAACCGACCTGGGCAAGGTGCGCACCGGGCGCGCGCACACCGGCATCCTCGACCACGTCACAGTCGATTACTACGGCACCCCAATGCCGATCAACCAGGTCGCCAACCTGACCCTGATCGACGCGCGCACCATCGGCATTTCGCCCTGGGAAAAAAAGATGGGCGCGATAATCGAAAAGGCGATTCGCGATTCGGATCTCGGACTTAATCCTTCTTCGCAGGGAGAGCTGATCCGCGTGCCGATGCCGGCGCTGACCGAGGAGCGCAGGCGCGAACTGATCAAAGTGGTCAAAGGCGAAGGCGAAAACGCCAGGGTAGCGGTGAGAAATCTGCGGCGCGACGCCAATCACCACCTCAAGGACCTGCTCAAGAAAAAAGAAGTTTCCGAAGACGACGAGCGCCGCGCCCAGGAAGAGATCCAGAAGCTCACCGACAAGTTCATCGCCGAAATAGACAAACTGCTCGCTGCCAAAGAAGCCGACTTGATGGCGGTTTGACCCGCGCCTCTTAGACCGAGACATTCATGCCTTCATTTTCCAGCTCGACTCGCGATATTCCGCAGGTGAAGGCGGTTCCGCGGCATAATGCAATCATCATGGATGGCAACGGGCGCTGGGCCAAGCAGCGCATGCTGCCGCGAGCGGCGGGCCACAAGCGCGGCGTGGAGATCGTGCGTGAGATCGTCAAAGCCTGTGTTGCACGGGGCGTCGAGTACCTGACCTTGTTTGCATTCAGTTCGGAGAACTGGCGCCGGCCGGAAGAAGAAGTCACGATGCTGAAGCAATTGTTCATCATGGCGCTGGAGCGGGAAGCGGAAAAACTGCACCGCAACGGCATCTGCCTGCGGGTAGTGGGCGACATCGCGCCGTTCGGGAAGAAAATCACCGAGCTGGTGGCGCGTGCCGAGCAGTTGACCCGGGCCAACAAGAGCATGACCCTCACCGTAGCGGCGAATTACGGCGGACGATGGGATCTGATGCAGGCCATGCAGCAGCTGATCGAGTCGAAGCCGGAGCAGCGCGGCGGGTTTACCGAGGAGGAACTCGCCAGCCACCTTGCCATGGCCTACGCGCCGGAGCCGGACTTGTTCATCCGCACCGGCGGGGAACAGCGCATCAGCAACTTTCTGCTGTGGCAGCTTGCGTACAGCGAATTTTACTTCACCGATATCCTTTGGCCCGACTTCGACGCGGCGGCGCTGGATCGTGCGATCGAGTCTTATCAGCAGCGCGAGCGCCGCTTCGGCCGTACCAGCGAGCAGCTCAAGTCCGCAGGAGAGGCGCCGTCCCCGAAAAAGGCGCTCGCCTGATTGTGCGAACCGGCCGGGTGCATTGAGCGATGCTCAGGACACGGGTAATTACGGCGCTCGTATTGTTGGTTCTGTTTTTGACGGCGCTGTTCTGGCTCCCGCCTCGCGCATGGGCCGCGTTTGCCGGAGTATTGGTGATACCGGCCGCATGGGAGTGGGGCAAGCTGATCAAACTCCGGCACACCGCCTGCGGCCTGTACGTTGTTCTCGTTGCGGCGGCCTGCGTCTCGCTGATCGCGATGGAGCAAGGGGATGCCCGAATCGGCCAGGTCCGCATCCAAACCGCCGTTTATCTGGTTGCGGGCCTGTTCTGGATGGTGGTCGTGCCGCTGTGGCTCTGGCGCTCCTGGCTGCCCCGGTCCCGCTGGCTGGGGGCAGCGACCGGCCTCGTGGTCCTGGTGCCGACCTGGCTTGCACTGGTGGAATTGCGCAACCTCGGCCCCTGGTTGCTATTGCTGCTGATGTCGGTCGCATGGATTTCGGACAGCGCCGCCTATTTCGCCGGACGCCGCTTTGGCCGGCGCAAACTTGCGCCCTCCATCAGCCCCGGCAAGACCTGGGAAGGCGTGACCGGGGCGGCGCTGGCGGTGAGTGCATATGCTGCGCTGTGGAGCTACGCGTGGCAGTTGTATTTCCCGCACGCGCTTAAGTCCATGCACTTCGGAGCTTTCGGCATGTTGCTGTTCCTGTGGCTACTCACCGCGATCGGCATATATGGCGATTTGTTCGAATCGGCCATAAAGCGGCAGGCAGGGGTCAAGGACAGTGGCGTTTTGCTGCCGGGGCACGGCGGAGTGCTTGATCGCATCGACGCGCTAACCGCGGTGCTGCCGGTGGCAGCGCTGGCGTATCTGTTATGAGCAGGCTGCAGAATCTCGCCATACTCGGCGCAACCGGTTCCATCGGGCTCAATACCCTGGATGTGGCCGCGCGCTATCCGCAGCGATTTCGCATCTTCGCGCTGAGCGCGAACGAGCGCATGGAAGAACTGGCCGAACTGTGCCTGCGCCACCAGCCGCGTTACGCCGTGGTGGCGCAGGCCGTCCAGGCCGAGGCGCTGGGCAGACGCCTGCAATCACGCACCACGGAAATCCTCATCGGGCCGCAGGGCCTGGAGCGCGTCGCGGCCCACGCGGAAACCGACTGCGTCATGGCGGCCATCGTCGGTGCAGCCGGCCTCGCGCCTACGCTCGCGGCAGCGCGAGCGGGCAAGAAGCTGCTGCTCGCCAATAAGGAAGCCCTGGTCATGGCGGGGCCGATATTCATGGAAGCCGTGCGCAGCCATGACGCGATACTGCTGCCGATAGACAGCGAGCACAATGCTGTATTCCAGTGCCTGCCGGATGCCTACTCGGGCGACCTGGGCCGACACGGCGTGCGGCGGGTGCTTTTGACCGCATCCGGAGGGCCGTTCCGTGAAGTGCCGCTGGAACGTTTGAACAGCGTGACACCGGACGAAGCCTGCGCACATCCAAATTGGGTGATGGGACGCAAGATTTCAGTGGATTCGGCCACAATGATGAACAAGGCGCTTGAAATCATCGAGGCGCACTGGCTGTTCGGCGCAACGCACGAACAGATAGAGGTGGTGGTGCATCCGCAGAGCGTGGTGCATTCCATGGTGGAGTACTCGGACGGCTCGGTCATCGCCCAGCTCGGCAACCCCGACATGCGCACGCCGATCGCACACGCGCTGGCTTTTCCAGAGCGGATCGAAGCGGGCGTGGGCTCCCTCGATCTGACGCGCATCGGCAGACTCGATTTCAGCACGCCGGATTTCGTGCGCTTTCCGGCGCTGCGGCTGGGATATCGCGCCCTGAAGGAAGGCGGGACCAGTCCGGCGACGCTGAATGCGGCAAATGAGGTTGCGGTGAGCGCCTTTCTCGAGCGGCGCTTGCCGTTCCTTGCGATCACCGCAGTGATCGAGGCGGTCATGGATGAATTGCGCCCACGCGCGCTCACCAGCCTCGACGATGTTCTCGACGCCGATGCCGCCGCGCGCCGGCATGCCGCGCTTCAGGTCGAGGCGATGACGGTCAAGCCATGAATTTGCTGCACACCATAGCCGCTTTCGTGATCGCGCTGGGGGCGCTGGTCGTCGTGCACGAGTACGGACACTATCTCGTGGCGCGGCTATGCGGCGTCAAGGTATTGCGTTTCTCCATCGGCTTCGGCCCGCCGCTGTGGAAAAGGCGATTCGGGCGCGATCAAACCGAATGGGTGGTGGCTGCGGTACCGTTGGGTGGTTACGTCAAGATGCTGGACGAGCGCGAGGGCGAGGTGGCGCAGCAGGAGCTCGACCGAGCCTTCAGCCGGCAGAGCGTGTGGCGGCGTTATGCCGTGGTCATCGCCGGGCCGCTTGCCAACTTCCTGTTTGCCATACTCCTGTACTGGCTGCTGTTCATGTACGGCGTGCAGGAAGCGCGGCCCATAGTGGATCTGCCGCCGCCGGGTACCCCGGCTGCAAGCGCCGGCTTCGAGGCGGGCGAAACCATACGCGCCATCAATGGCGAGCCAGTCGCTACCTGGCAAGTCGTGCGCTGGCGCATGCTGCAGTTGGCGCTAGAGCATCAGCGCGTAAGGGTGGAGGTGCTCAACCGCAATAACCAGATCAACTGGCGCGCGCTCGATCTGTCCCCCATCGACACGGAGCAACTCGAAGGCGATACGCTGGCCACAATCGGCTTCAGGCTTTATCGGCCGGAAATCAAACCGGTGATCGGCGAAGTTGTGGACGGAGGCGTGGCGCAGCGGGCGGGATTGCAGCCCGGCGATCAGATACTTGCGGCCGACGGCAAGCCGGTCGTTTCCTGGAGTGAGCTGGTGCAACTTGTGCGCAGCCATCCTGGACGCGAACTGCGGCTGACCTATCGGCACGGAAACCAACAGCGAGAGCTGGCGCTGGTTCCGGAAACCGTGCGGCAAAACGGCTCCGCCATAGGGCGCATCGGCGCCGCAGCGCAACTCGACCAGCATGCTTTGGACGAACTCGTTACCGTGGTACGCTACGGTGTCTTCAGTGCCCTGGCAAAGGCGACGGAGAAGACATGGGACACGTCGGTGTTCAGCCTGAAGATGCTCGGACGGATGCTGGTCGGGCAGGTGTCGTGGAAGAACCTCAGCGGTCCGGTGACCATCGCCGACTATGCCGGGCAATCGGCCCAGCTCGGGCTGGTTTCATATTTGAGCTTTCTGGCATTGATCAGCATCAGTCTCGGGGTACTCAACCTGCTGCCGATTCCCTTATTGGATGGGGGGCATTTGATGTATTATACGATCGAAATTTTCAAGGGTAGCCCGGTATCGGATCGCGTGATGGAATTCGGCCAGAAACTCGGTCTGACCCTGTTGCTGGTTCTGATGGCGTTTGCCTTCTATAACGATATTAACCGCTTGATCTCCAGCTGAACGTGACCATGACCAGATACCTCGCCGCCGCATTTGCCTGCCTGTGGATAGGGGCGGCGCATGCGTTCGATCCTTTCGTGGTGCGCGACATCCGCGTCGAAGGCATCCAGCGCATCGAGGCCGGAACCGTTTTCAGCTATCTCCCGGTCAAAGTCGGCGAGACCATGACGGATGAAAAAGCGGCCGCGGCGATCAAGTCCTTGTTTGCCACCGGTTTCTTCAAAGATGTACGCCTCGAAGTACAGCGTGATGTGCTGATTGTGATGGTCGAGGAACGTCCGGCCGTGACGCAAATCGACTTCATCGGCAACAAAGAGTTCGAAAAAGAGGCATTGCGCAAGGGGCTGCGCGAAATCGGCCTGGCCGAGGGACGCTCGTTCGACAAGGCACTTCTCGATCAGGCCGAACAGGAAATCAAGCGGCAATACCTCTCCCGCGGACTCTACGGCGCCAGTGTCGTTGCCACGGTCACCCCGCTCGAGCGCAATCGCGTGGGCGTCAGCTTTTCCATCAACGAAGGGGACGTCACCAAGATCCGTCAAATCAATATCATCGGCAACAATGCGTTCAGGGAGAAAGATCTGCTCGATCTCTTTGTGCTGCAAACGCCGGGATGGCTGACCTGGTATACCAAGAACGACCAGTATTCAAAACAGAAATTGTCCGGCGACCTTGAAACCGTGCGTTCCTTTTATCTCAACAACGGCTATCTGGAGTTCAGCATCGATTCGACCCAGGTATCGATCACTCCGGACAAGAAGGACATCTACATTACGGTCAATATCCGCGAGGGCGATAAGTACACCGTGTCGGACGTCAATCTCGGCGGCGAAATGCTGCTGCCGGAGTCCGAATTGCGCGGACTGGTCCAGTTGAAGCCTGGGGAGACCTTCTCGCGCCAGAAGCTCAACGAGAGCACCAAGAAAATCACCGACCGGCTGGGAAATGAAGGCTATGCATTTGCCAACGCGAACGCCGTTCCGGAACTGGACAAGACTGCAAAACGCGTCGCGTTGACCATCATGATCGATCCCGGGCGGCGGGTTTACGTGCGCCGCATCAACGTCTCGGGAAATACCCGCAGCCGCGACGAAGTCGTGCGCCGCGAGATGCGCCAACTGGAGGGAGCCTACTACGACGCCGACAAGATACAGAAATCCAAGCTGCGCCTGGATCGCCTCGGGTATTTTACGGAAGTCGACGTCGAGACACCACCGGTGCCGGGCACCTCGGACCAGGTGGATGTGAATATCAAGGTCAAGGAAAAACCGACCGGCGCCATTACGCTCGGCGCGGGCTTTTCCTCCGAGGAAAAAGTGATCCTCAGCGGCTCGATTTCGCAGCAGAACATATTTGGCAGCGGCAAGCACATCACGGCTGCTCTGAGCACCAGCAAGGTCAACCGCAATGCCAGCTTGAGCTTTACCAACCCCTATTACACGGTGGACGGCGTCAGCCGCGGCTTCGACATCTACAAACGGCGCCTCGACGCGTCCTATCTCAGCCTGGGCTATTACACTACAGATACAACGGGTGCAGGGGTGCGCTTCGGCATCCCGCTGACGGAAGTGGACAACCTCGGGCTGGGCCTGGGGGTCGAAAATACCAATCTCGGCATCAATGAAACCAGCCCGACTACGTACAAGCAATTCGTCGCAATATTCGGCAACGACAATACCACCGTTCCAGGAACGATAGGCTGGATACGCGAACAGCGCGACAACGCGCTTGTGCCAACCAGCGGTACTCTGATCCGTGCCAATCTGGAAGCAGGATTGCCGGGTGGATCGCTCAAATACTACAAACTCACGGAGCAGGTGCAGTGGTATTACCCGCTATCGCGCACCTATACCTTTATGCTCAACGGTGAGATCGGAACAGCCGACGGCATGGAAGGAAAGCCGTTGCCGTTTTACAAGAATTATTATGCCGGCGGCGTCAGTTCGGTGCGCGGTTACGATTCGTACTCGCTCGGTCCGCGTGACGAGCTCGGTGACCCCATCGGCGGCACCCGACGCCTGGTCGGAAACGCCGAAGTGCTGTTCCCGATGCCGGGAACGGGTATGGATCGTTCAATGCGCTTGAGTCTGTTTGTCGATGCCGGACAGGTTTGGGGCGCAGGTGAGAAAATGAGCTTGTCCGACCTGCGCTATTCGGCAGGCTTGGGGTTCAATTGGACTTCGCCAGTGGGACCGATACGCCTGAGCTATGGCTTCCCGCTCAACATCCAGGAAGGGGACAGGGTTCAGCGCATGCAGTTCCTGTTGGGTCAGGTCTTTTAGGGATCGAGGAGATTGGGTTGAAAAATATTGTATTCGTCGCGCTGGCTGTCCTGATGTGCAGCAGCGCCGCCGCCGCCGAAATCAAGGTCGGATTCGTAAACACCGAGAGGGTGTTTCGCGACGCCGCCCCCGCGGTGCGCGCGCAGAAAAAAATCGAGCAGGAGTTCGCCAAACGCGACAAGGAAATGCAGGGCATGGCCGAGCAGATTCGCAAGCTGCAGGAAAGCCTTGAGAAGAACGCGGTCACCATGAGCGAAACCGAGCGTCGTACCAAGGAGCGTGAATTTGGCGAACTGAACAAGGATTTTCAGCGCAAGCAGCGCGAATTCCGCGAGGATCTGAACCAACGGCGCAACGACGAGCTTGCCGCCGTTCTAGAGCGCGCCAACCGCGCCATCAAGGCCATTGCCGAGTCGGAGAAATACGACATCATCTTCCAGGAGGCGGTCTACGCCAGCCCGCGCATCGACCTCACAGACAAGGTGATCAAGGCCCTGGAAGACAAACCGGCAGGGAAATAGTCGGCTCCGATGGCTAAGGCCAAGAAATACCGCCTGGCCCAGATCGTCGAACGCCTCGGTGGGGAGATCATCGGCAACCCGCTGACGGCGGTCAGCCAGGTGGCCACGCTCGAAAATGCAGGCCCCCAGCACATCGGCTTTCTCAGTCACAGCAAATTCCGCAAGCAGCTTGCCGGCACGCGCGCCGGCGCGGTGATCGTCGGCAGAGCGGACGTCGATGCTACCGATCTGCCGCGCATCGTCTGCGATAATCCATACCTGTATTTCGCCAAGGTCTCGTCCTTGTTCAATCCGCCTCCGGCGGCAAGTCCCGGAGTGCACCCTACCGCGGTCGTGGAGCGCGGGACCAGAATCCCGGCCAGCGCCAGCGTAGGCGCCGGCGCCTATATCGGTCGCAGCGTCAAGCTGGGCAAGGGGGTGATAATAGGAGCGGGCTGCTACCTGGGCGATGCGGTCGAAATCGGCGCCGCCAGCCGCTTGCACGCGCGCGTCACGGTCTACGCAGGCTGTCGCCTGGGGGAGCGGGCGCTGGTGCATTCGGGCGTGGTGATCGGCGCGGACGGCTTCGGTATCGCGCTGGACGGCGATCGCTGGTTCAAAATTCCGCAGATTGGGGGCGTGCTCATCGGCAGCGACGTGGAGATCGGCGCCAATACCTGCATAGACCGGGGTGCGCTGGAGGACACCGTGATAGAAGACGGAGTCAAAATGGATAACCTGATCCATATCGCGCACAACGTGCGCGTGGGCGCGCATACGGCGATCGCCGGTTGCGTCGGCATTGCCGGCAGCGCGCACATAGGCGAACGCTGCATGATCGGCGGCGGGACCAATATCACGGGACATGCGGATATCGCCGCCCGCACCATCATCCACGGCGCAACCGTGGTCACCAAATCGATTCGTACTGCTGGAACATATGGCGGCAACCCGGCCGAAGACAGCCGCAGCTGGGCAAAGCATATGGCTTTGCTGCGCAATTTGGACTCGCTGCTTGAACGCTTACGCAACATCGAGCAACGCCTGTCAACGCAGGAGAAAAAAACTTGAACATCCAGGAAATCCTTGAATACCTGCCGCATCGCTATCCGTTCCTGCTTATAGACCGCGTAATCGAGTGCGAGCTGGGCAAGCGCATTCGGGCGCTGAAAAACGTCAGCGTCAACGAGCCCTATTTCAACGGCCATTTTCCGTACTTCAAGGTCATGCCGGGGGTGCTCATCGTCGAGGCCATGGCGCAGGCCGCGGCGATCCTGTCGTTTCGCACCATGGGCATCAAACCCGACGACAAATCGGTGTACTATTTTGCCGGCATCGACAGAGCGCGCTTCAAGAAGCCGGTCATGCCCGGGGACCAGCTGGTGCTCGAGGTGAGCATCGTGCGCACCGTGCGCAACGTGGTCAAGTACGCCGGCAAAGCCTATGTAGGGGACGCGCTTGTAGCCGAGGCCGAGCTGCTTTGCACCCTGCGACCGATATAATGATCCATCCGAGCGCCATCGTTCATCCCGGAGCCAGGCTGGGGGAGAACGTCAGCATCGGCGCCTACAGCGTGATCGGCGAGCATGTGGAGATCGGCAGCGATACCCGGGTCGGCCCGCACGTCGTGGTCGAAGGGCATACCAGGATCGGCAGGGACAACCGCGTTTTTCAGTTTTCTTCGCTGGGCGCCGTACCCCAGGACAAGAAATACGCGGGCGAACCGACGCGGCTGGAAATCGGCGACGGCAACACCATACGCGAGTTCTGCAGCCTGAATTGCGGCACCGCGCAGGATGCAGGCGTCACCCGCGTGGGCAACGACAACTGGATCATGGCTTACGTGCATGTCGCGCACGACTGCCAGATCGGCAGCCATGCCATATTCGCCAATAACACTCAGCTTGCCGGCCACGTGCATGTGGGCGATTACGCCATCCTCGGCGGTTTCACCGGTGTGCATCAGTTCGTGCACATCGGTGCGCACAGTTTCACCGCAATCGCCACGGTGCTGGTACACGACCTGCCGCCTTACGTGATGGCGGCAGGGGACACGGCCAAGCCGTATGGCATCAATTCCGAAGGCCTGCGCCGGCGCGGCTACTCTGCTGCGGCGCTGGCCGAGATCAAGCGCGCCTACAAAACACTCTACAAGAGCGGCCTGACGCTGGAGCAAGCCAAGATGCAACTGGCCGAGCACGCCAGCAGCTGTGCTGAAATCCGCCTACTCAGCGATTTTCTGCAGGCATCGACCCGCGGGGTCGTGCGCTGAGGTGAGGGAAGGGCCGCTCACTATCGGGATGGTGGCCGGTGAGGCATCGGGCGACCTGCTGGGGGCGCATTTGATCGCGGCCTTGCGCGCGCAATTGCCGGATGCCCGCTTTGTCGGCATCGGCGGCCCGAAAATGCAGACCCAGGGTTTGAACAGCCTGTTTCCGATGGAACGCCTCGCGGTGCGCGGCTACGCCGAGGTGCTGCGGCATTATCCGGGCCTGCTATGGATGCGGCACAAACTGAAACTGGCGCTGCTCAAAGTGCAGCCGCAGTTATTCATCGGTGTCGACGCGCCGGATTTCAATCTTGGCCTGGAGGCGGGACTCAAGCGTGCCGGAGTGCCCGTGGTATTCGGTCCGAACATGAACCAGGAGGGAGCCGGATCGCTGCTGAAGCATGGAGCCGCCCTTCAGGTAAAAGACGCGGAGGAGCTTACCGCGCGATTGAAGAAACTGTTGGACTCGCCGGAACGACGAAGGACTATG
>JAENXP010000692.1 GCA_016649475.1 Burkholderiales bacterium
AATAGGAACGGGCGGAACTACCATCAGTCCCGCCCGCGCTGCTCCCCTGGCTGGCTTGCCCCCAAAGGGACAGTTCACTTGCCCTTCTTTTCCTTCTTGGCCTGCTTCTTTTCCTTGGCCGTCTTCAGCGGCTGCTTCTTCTGATCCTTCTTGGTGTCCTGGGACTTGGCCATCGCGCGATCCTCCGGTATCGCCGGCGCTTCAGGTATGCGTCGGCCTGCGCATCTTGCAGTGGAGGGCTTGCGCAAGTCAAGATCGTTGCGTGCCCGTAAGACAGTGCTCGGCGCATGTGCGCGCCGCAGTAGCACGGCAGCGCTGGTGATCAGTCCATCGTTTACGCCATCCGCTTGTGGTTTAACGGCTTGCGCCCATTGGGGGTGTTGTCCATAATCTTTCTCTCGGAGACAAGGGTTAAAGCCGCCCCAACGAGATGTCAAAACAATATGAGTAACGGCGATACAGTTCTGGAAACGAAGGGACTGTGCATGGATTTCAAGGGTTTCACCGCGGTCAGCAGCGTTGACCTGGCGGTGAAGCGCGGCGATATCCACGCGCTGATCGGCCCCAATGGCGCCGGCAAGACGACCTTTTTCAATCTGCTGACCAAGTTCCTGATTCCGACTCGCGGCCACATCTTCTTCAATGGCCATGACATCACCTTCGAGAAGTCGGCGCAGATCGCCCGGCGCGGGATCATCCGCTCGTTCCAGATCTCGGCGACGTTCCCGCACCTGACGGTGCTGGAGAATGTCCGGATCGGGCTGCAGCGCAAGCTCGGCACCTCATATCACTTCTGGAAATCGGAGCGCTCGCTGGAGCAGCTGACGCCGCGCGCGATGGAACTGCTTGAGACCGTGGACTTGAGCGAATTCGCCGACGTCATGACAGTGGAGTTGCCGTATGGTCGCAAGCGTGCTCTGGAAATAGCGACGACCCTGGCGATGGACCCGGAATTGATGCTGCTCGATGAACCGACGCAGGGCATGGGGCACGAGGATGTGGCGCGGGTCACCGAACTGATCAAGCATGTTGCCGCCAATCGCACGGTGCTGATGGTCGAACACAACATGAACGTCGTGGCGCAGATCGCCGACAAGTTAACGGTGTTGGCGCGCGGCGAGGTCATCGCCGAAGGCGCGTATGAGCAGGTGTCCACGAATCCGCAGGTCCTCGAGGCCTACATGGGCAGCACTGAGACCGAGCTGCAGGGTGCCCATGGCTGATAGCGAATTCCTGCGAATCAAGGACCTGCACTCGTTCTACGGCGAGTCGCACATCCTGCACGGCGTCGACCTGACGGTAAACCGCGGGGAAGTGGTCACGCTGCTGGGCCGCAACGGCGCCGGGCGTACTACGACCCTGAAGTCGATCCTGGGCCTGGTGGGTCGACGCACCGGGTCGATCATGATCAATGGCGTCGAGGCGGTCAATTTGCCGCCGCACAAGATTGCGCGCCTGGGCATAGGTTACTGTCCGGAAGAACGCGGCATCTTTGCCAGCCTCAATTGCGAGGAAAACCTGCTGCTTCCGCCGGCGGTGGCCAGCGGCGGCATGTCGCTCGAGGAGATCTACGAGATGTTCCCAAACCTGGAGGAGCGGCGCCTGAGTCCGGGCACGCGGCTCTCCGGGGGCGAGCAGCAGATGCTGTCGGTGGCGCGTATCCTGCGTACTGGTGCCACACTGCTGTTGCTTGACGAAATTTCGGAGGGACTCGCACCCGTAATCGTTACTGCGCTCAGCGGGGCGATCCGCCTGCTGCGCGAGAAGGGCATGACGATTATTATGGTGGAGCAGAACTTCCGCTTCGCGGCACCCCTTGCAGACCGTCTCTATGTGATGGAGCACGGTCGCATCGTGGAGGGTTTTACCGCATCTGAACTCGAAGCCAAGATGGATTTGTTGCATGAGTATCTTGGTGTCTGAGCAGCGCTTCCTGATTACCTAATTACCCATAACAGAAGGAGACGATATGCAACGCAAAGTTCTAGCTACCCTGGTCGCCGCTACGTTCGCGCTTGGCGCCGGCGCGGCCCAGGCCCAAATTTCCGATGGCGTGAT
>JAENXP010000326.1 GCA_016649475.1 Burkholderiales bacterium
GCCGGCGCTATTCGCCATCGTTGTTCTTGTCCCTCGGCCACCAGCGGTCGATGAGTTCGGCCGCCGCGGCTTTTCCGCCGAGCCCGAACGCGAGCGCCAGGGCGAATACCACGCCGGCCAGGATGATGAGAAAACTCTGCCGGACGATATCCCCGCCTACGTTGACCTGGTCCAGCGCGATCAGCACGACGAAAGTCATGATGCCGTACTGCGCGAGCTTGCCCAGCACGTCGGCATCCTGGATGCTGATGTTCCTGCAATAAGTGATCACCGCGTTGCCGACGAAGCGGGCGAAATAGGCGCCGAAGGCGAGGATCAGCAGGGCCGCAATGATCTTGGGCACGAACAGCACCACCTCGCCCAGCAGGCCGGTGATATAGGTCAGCCCCATGCTGTTGAAGCCGATGATCAGGGCGGCAAGGATGACCAGCCAGTAGATGAGCAGGCCCAGGATGCCGGTGGTGTCGGTTTCGACTCCGCCCTGACGCAGGAACCCATCCAGTCCGGTGCGCTCGGTGAGCACGTTCAGGTTGATCGCGCGCAAAGCCTTTTCGATCGCGAACCGCGCGAACTTGGCCAGCAGCCAGCCCGCGATCAGCACCCCGAGCGCGAGCGCGAGCTTGGGCAGGAAGCCGGCGATCTGGACCAGAAACGCGCGCACCGGCTCAAGCATGATGTCGACCTTTTCCATATCAGCCTCCTTGTGTATGCGTGGCGTCGCCGGCCGCTGTCTGCGGCACAAGTCCGCACAGCGCAAGCACGCCCTGCAGCGGAACATTGACCCAGGTCGGACGGTTGCCGATCTCGTAGCGCAGCTCGTACAGCGCCTTCTCCAATTCGAACAGTTCGATCAGGCCCTGCACCTCGTCGAACGAAGCGTACAAACCGCTGCCACGCGCTGCCTCGTCGTAGGCGCGCAGGAAGGTTTCGCGCGCCTCGCGCGCCCAGACCTGTGCCACGGGCGCGATCCTGTCGCGGTCGGCGTCGGCGTAGTTGTCGCGCAGCACGGCGCTCCAGCGGGCGTAATCGAAGGAGCGCAGCATCCCGGCAACATCGCGCAGCGACGAGTGCTTGGCCCGGCGCTCGGCCAGCGGCCGCGCCGGCTCGCCCTCGAAGTCGATGATAATGAAATCGTTGTTGCTCACCAGCACCTGGCCCAGGTGGTAGTCGCCGTGGTAGCGGGTCTTGAGGCAGGCACCCGCGGGCAGATTGCAGGTCTGGATCCGCTCGAGCAGCCTTTGCCTGGCGTCGAGCAGGCTGCGCGCATTCGCGAGAGCGGGGGCCGGGAAACGAGCCTGATGCTCCTCCAGCAGCGTGAGCGTGGCGAGCGCGTCGTCGTGCACGCGCTGCTTCCAGCCGGCGAGGTCGCCGGCTTCCAGCGGCTCGGGGTCGAAGGCCGCATTGCCGCTGCGCAGCGCCAGCGCCTTGTGCATTTCCGCCGTGCGCGTGCCCAGGGTCTGCACCAGCGACAGGTAGGCGCCATGCACATCCGCCGGCGGCTCGGCAGCGACCGCGAGCACGCCCTCGAAAGTGCGTTCAAGATAGTCCAGCGTATGCGACCAGCCATCTCCCTGATTGGCAACGTGGCCCTGCAGCAGCGCCAGGCTGGTCAAGGCGCCGTCGGCGGCGACGTACTCGACCGCGCCCGCCACCTGCACGCAGTTGGCGAATTTCGCGACCTCGGTGAGGAAGCGCCCCACCTCGAATTCGGGGTTCACGCCGGCGCGCACGCGCCGGTAGCCCTTGAGGAACAGCCGCTCGCCCAGCATCACTACGGTGTTGCTGCTCTGGAACTTCGGGCGCGTGATCGGCAGTTTCTCGACCTCGCCGCCGGCGAGTTCGGCAAAGGCGCTGGTCGGCGTAAAGCGCAGCTTGCCATTAGCGCAGGCCACCTCACGCCCTGTGCCGATTGCCGCCACGATAGCGCGGCAGAAGCCCTCTTCGGCAGCGGCATCGGCGAGCACGCCGACCTGCGACTGCTGGCGCACCCGCGCGATGGTCGCCGCGGCGAGCGAGCGCACCCGCTCGTCGTCGCTGTCGCCCCATGCCAGGGCCATCGGCAGGAAATAGGCGTTCTCGCCGGATTCCGTCTCGACCTGCAGCAGCGCGACCATCCAATCGGATTGCGCCGGCCCCCACTGCACCCAGTCACCTAGCCTGGCGCGCTTGATCGGCTCGCCCTTGCCCGCATACCAGCGCTGCGCCGCGATAAAGCGCGGCAGCGTCTCGGTCTCGAACTGCGTACGCAGCTTCTCCGCCATGCGGATGCGCCAGGGGACGACGCGGTCGCGGAAGAAGCTGGTCCAGCCGTCGAACAGCACCAGTACCGGCAGCTCTTCGGGCGCAATATGCTGTTCGTGCCAGCGCGGCACTTCCACATCTGCAGCGAGCCGGAACCAGTAGAAACCGCAGGCGGGTAGCGTGAGCAGATAAGGCAGCTCGCCGATCGGCGGGAAGGCGGTGCGGCCCATCATTTCCACCGGTACGCGGCCGCGATAGGCGGCCAGGTCGAGTTCGACCGGCTGCGCCGAGCGGCCGAGGTTGGCGACGCACAGGATGGTCTCGCCACCGTACTCGCGCAGGTAAGCGAGTATTTTTCGGTTGCCGGGGCTGAGGAAGTTCAGGCGCCCGCGTCCGAAGGCCTGGCTACCCTTGCGCACCGCCAGCATGCGCCGCATCCAGTTGAGCAGCGACGACGGGTCACGCGCCTGCGCCTCCACGTTCACCGCTTCGTAACCATAGATCGGGTCCATGATCGGCGGCAGGAACAGCCGCTGCGGGTCGGCGCGCGAAAATCCCGCGTTGCGGTCCGGGCTCCACTGCATGGGCGTGCGCACGCCGTTCCGGTCGCCGAGGAAAATATTGTCGCCCATGCCGATCTCGTCGCCGTAATAGATGATGGGCGAGCCCGGCATGGACAAGAGCAGGCTGTTCATGAGCTTGATGCGCTCGAGGTCGTTTTCCATCAGCGGCGCAAGCCGGCGGCGGATGCCGAGGTTGATGCGCGCGCGCGGGTCGGCGGCGTACATGCGGTACATGTAGTCGCGCTCCTTGCTGGTCACCATTTCCAGCGTGAGCTCGTCGTGGTTCCGGAGGAAGATCGCCCACTGGGCGTTGTCGGGAATCTCCGGCGTCTGCTGCATGATTTCGACCACGGGGTGGCGGTCTTCCTGCGCGATCGCCATGTAAATGCGCGGCATCAGCGGGAAGTGGTAGGCCATGTGGCACTCGTCGCCCTCGCCGAAGTATTCGCGCACGTCCTCGGGCCACTGGTTCGCCTCGGCCAGCAGCAGCCGGTTCTTGTAATGCGCATCGACCTGCGCGCGGATCTGGCGGATCACGGCGTGCGTTTCGGGCAGGTTCTCGTTGCTGGTGCCGTCGCGCTCGATCAGGTAGGGAATCGCGTCCAGCCTGAAACCGTCCACGCCCATGTCGAACCAGAAGCGCATCACGCGGATCACCGCCTTCAGCACATTGGGGTTGTCGAAGTTGAGGTCCGGCTGGTGGCTGAAGAAGCGGTGCCAGAAAAACGCCTTGGCCACCGGGTCCCAGGTCCAGTTGGAGGTTTCGGTATCGGTGAATATGATCCGCGTCTTGTCGTACTTGGTGTCGGTGTCGCTCCAGACGTAGAAATCGCGCTTGGAAGAGCCCGGCGGCGCGCGGCGCGCAGCCTGGAACCAGGGATGCTGGTCGGAAGTGTGGTTGACGACGAGCTCGGTGATCACGCGCAGGCCGCGCCGGTGCGCCTCGCGCACCAGAGTGCGCACGTCGTTGCGGGTGCCGTACTGCGGATGCACGTTGTGATAGTCGGCGACGTCGTAGCCGTCGTCCTTCATCGGCGAGGGATAGAAGGGCAGCAGCCAGATGGTGTTCACACCCAGGTCGCGCACGTAGTCGAGCTTCTCGATCAGCCCGGGAAAATCACCGAGTCCGTCGCCGTTGGAATCGAAGAACGCCTTGATGTGCAGCTGATAGACGACGGCATCCTTGTACCATTGCGGGTCGTCCATCGCGTCCAGCGGCGTCGTGTCCTGCCGCTTTACATCGTCTTGCAAGAGCCTGCCCGGTTTGTTCATTGAGCGTTCCGGATGACTTACAGGAAATAGTCGAAATTGCGCTCGGTGCGCACCTTGCGCCGCAGCGCAAAC
>JAENXP010000008.1 GCA_016649475.1 Burkholderiales bacterium
CAATTGATATCCCCATGAAAGTCGGCCCGGAAACGATACGCGCCATCATCGACCGCCCCCGCAGCAAGTCCGAAATAAAAGGATTGTTATGGGGCCTGGGTGAAACCGAGAAGGCGCAGGTGTTTTTCCTCATGGCCGATGCGGCGCGCCGCAGCGAGGCGGTCGCCGACATTGCCAACAGCGTTTCCGACAGTCTTTCGCTCGATGTACTGTTCCCGCGGCTGATGGAGGTGATCAGCAGCACGCTGAACGCAGATCGCAGCTCCCTGTTTCTGCACGATGCCGAATCCGGGGAATTGTATTCGCGCGTGATGCAAGGCGGAGCCATCGGGGAGATCCGTTTTCCGAGCAATCTCGGGATCGCCGGCTCGGTATTCACCAGCGGAGAAGCGGAAATCATCACCTCGGACGCCTATGACAACAAGCGCTTCAATCAGGAGGTAGACCAGCGCACGGGTTATCGCACCAGGAACATCCTGTGTGTGCCGATTCGCAACAAGTACCGGGAAGTCATCGGCGTTACCCAGGTATTGAACAAGCGCACCGGCGAATTTGACGTCGAGGATCAGCGGCTGCTCGAGGGGATGTCGCAGCAGGCCGCCGCCGCGCTCGAAAACGCGCGCCTGTTCGAAAAAGTCGAGCGCCAGCAGCAGGAGGAGGCAATGCTGCTGGAAGTCGTCAGCTCGATCGCCTCCGAAATCCGACTCGGGCCGCTGCTCGCGAAAATCCTGGCGGCGGCGACACAACTTCTCGACTCCGACCGCGGCGCCCTGTTTTTGTGCGATCCCGGAAGGCATGAATTGTATTCGCAGGCTGCGGACGGCATCGACAGCGCGCAGATCCGCTTTCCCGCCGACGCCGGCATAGCGGGTGAATGCTTCACTTCGGGCAGCGTGATCAATATTCTGGACGCTTACGAAGACGCGCGCTTCAATCCGGAAATCGACCGGCGGACCGGCTATCGAACCCGCAGCATCCTGTGCATGCCCGTTGTCGCCAAAGGCGGGAGCGCGATCGGCGTAATGGAGATACTCAACCGCAAGGCTGGCGCATTCGGCATCGCGGACGAGCGCAGGCTGCGCGCTTTTTGCGCCGAAGCAGCCGTGTCGATACAAAATGCGCAGTTGTTCGAGGAAATCAACGCCGAGCGCAATTACAACGAATCGATCCTGCGCAGCATGAGCAATGCCGTGCTTACGCTGGATGCCGGCGGCGTTCTGCGCAAAGTCAACGAGTCCGCCGTGCGCATTTTGCGCCGCGCCGGGCCCGAACTCGTCGGACGCCGGCTCGAAGAGATATTTGTCGGCCGCAACGACTGGGTAGCAGAGAGCCTGAAAAAAGTGCGCTCAGCGGGCAAGACCGACCTCACCGTGGATACCGACCTCTTTGTCGATGGAGCGGACGCGGTCTCGATCGATCTCACCACCGTGCCGCTGGTGAGCCTGAAGGATGAGCCGATCGGTTACATGCTGATGATGGAGGACATAACGCGCGAGAAGCGCATGCGCAACACCCTGTCGCGCTACATGAGCAAAACGGTGATGGACCAGCTGCTCGAGAGCGGTGATACCGTGCTCGGCGGCGTCAATCGCGAGGTGAGCGTGCTGTTTTCCGATATCCGCGGGTTCACTTCCATCTCGGAGCGACTCGGCGCCCAGGAAACGGTGGCTTTGCTCAACGAGTACTTCACCGAAATGGTCGACATCGTTTTTTCCCGCCAGGGGGTGCTCGATAAATACATGGGCGACATGATAATGGCGGTATTCGGTGCGACGCTGCATAACGCGGACGACGCCAACAACGCGGTCGAAGTCGGCAATAATATGATGGCCGGACTGCGCGTATTGAACAGCCGCCTTGCGGCGCGGGGCCAGGAGCCGATCCAGATCGGCGTCGGCATCAGCACCGGCGAGGTGGTGGCCGGGAACATCGGCTCGCCGAAACGGCTGGAATTTACGGTAATCGGCAGCCGCGTTAACATAGCGCACCGGCTGGAGGATGCGAACAAGTACTACGGCACTTCGGTCCTGATCTGCAACCAGACCTATCAGCGGATGAAGGACCGGTCGCAGGCGCGCGAGATCGACATGATCCGCGTGCGCGGCCTGGAAATGCCCTTGGCGGTGTACGAAGTGATCGGGCATCATACGGAAGACTCCTTTCCGCACCGGGAGACTGCTATGGAGGCGTTCAAGGAGGGACTTTCCCGCTATCGACGGCGTGACTGGAAGGCTGCGGCGAGCTGCTTTCGCGAAGTGCTTGCGGCCAATCCCAAGGACGGTCCGTCGCAAATATACATGGAACGCTGCGAGATCTTTCGCGGCAAGCCGCCGGCTCCCGATTGGGACGGCGTGTGGACGGTGCACAGCAAATATTGAAATGGATCTAAAGCAAATCCCCGTCGATGAACTGCAGCTCGGCATGTACGTGTCCAAGCTCGATCGGCCGTGGACGGAAACCCCGTTCATATTTCAGGGCTTTATTCTGCGCAGCCAAAAGCAGATCGACCTGATGAAGCAGTATTGCATTCACGTGTTCGTCGATCCGGAGAAGGAGGATCTGTCCGAGGTGGAAGAGAACGCCGGGGGCACTGCCGCCAGCATCCGCGGCACCACGGTCTACAAGGAAAGCGCCAGCCTGGACGTCGAGTTGCCGCGGGCGCGCGTTGCCATCGCGGAGACGACCGGCGTGCTCAGGCAGATCAGCCGCGACGTGCAGGTCGGGCGCGTCGTCGACGGCCCCAAAGTGCGTCAGGCGGCGTCCGACATTACCGAAAGCGTGGTGCGCAACCCCGATGCGGCGACCCTGCTGGTGCAACTGCAGGAGAAGAGCGGCGAAGCCTTCAACCGGGCGGTCAATGTATCGGTGATGATGAGCATTTTCGGCCGCTTTCTGCAGTTGCCACGCGAGAACATCGAACAACTTGGTCTGCTCGGCTTGCTGCAGGACGCGGGCAAGCTCAAGCTGCCGACCGAGCTCCTCGAGAAGCAGGAAGCGCTCACCGAGGATGAGGCGGCCTTGTACCAGACGCATGTGGACCACTCGGTCGAAATCCTGAGCAAGACAACCGGCCTGCCGAACGATCTGCCTGGGCTCGCGTCGCTGCACCACGAGCATTTCGACGGTTCCGGCTATCCCCGCGGCCTGCGTGGCGTGGCGATTGCACTCCCCGGCATGATTGCGGCGATCGTGGACGCCTTCGACATGCTGGTCGCGCCGCCTCCGCAGGGAAAACACATGTCGCCTTCGAACGCGCTAAACGTCATCTACAAGGGACGCGGCACCCAGTTCCAGCCCGCGCTGGTCGAGCAATTCATTCAGTGCGTCGGCGTCTACCCGGTCGGCAGCGCGGTCGAACTGAATACCGGAGAAGTCGGCATTGTGATCGCGCAGAATTCCTTGAGGCGCCTGCAACCGCGCGTAATGGTGGTCAAGGACGCAAAAGGGTACGAGAACCGGCCTTACAAGATGCTCGATCTGGCGAAAGAGCCCAAGGCCACGCCGGACGAGATCTACCGAATCCGCCGCACGCTGGAATACGACGCCATCAAGGTCGACCCGCGGGAACTGTTCCTTTGAACCCGATCGACCCGGCTGGGCCGGATGCGGGGTCGGCCGCGCCCTTGTCTGCAGCGGAAATGCCGTTTATCGACCGTTTGCGCCGCTGCGTCGGGGAGCGGCAGGCGGACGGGCAGAGCCTGGCTTTGCTGCTCGTCGATTGCGGGGTAATCGGCCGCATAGATCCTCTGTGGGGCTATCAGGTCGGCGATGCCGTCCGTACCCGGATTGCCGCCAGCTTGCGCACCGAGGCGCTGCGGCCGGACGATTTCATCGGTGAACTCGGGCGCGACGACCTGGCATGTGTACTTTCCGTGGTGGAGGGACCGCAGCTGGCACTGCTTGCGGCGGAGAAGACACTGCGCATCATGAACGCGCCCCTCTGGCTTGGGGAGGATGAGATTTATGCGTCGCCGTCGATCGGGATCGCCATTTTTCCGGCCAGCGCAGACGGCGCCGAGTCGCTGTTGTGGCAGGCCAGGAGCGCCTGCGCGACGGCCTCGGGCCTGAGCGGCCGCATCGCCTTTTACGACGACGAGCGCAATCACGGGACATCGCTGCTGGTCGGAGAAAGCCGGCTGCGTTCGGCAATTGCGGAAGACGCGCTGGAACTGGTATTTCAGCCCCAGTTCGACCTGCGTTTCGGGCAGATCATGGGCGTGGAGGCGATGTTGTGCTGGCGCGACGGTACACGCGGGCAGGCCTCGATGCGCGATGCGATCAAGGCCGCGGAGGCGGGCGGGCTGGTACCCAAGATGATCTCCTCGCTGCTTAACCGGGCGCTGCACAACTGCTCCGAATTCCGCCAGCGCGCAGGGCTGGATTTGCGCGTGGCCGTCAAATTGCCCGCGCGCGCGTTGCTGCACCCCGAGCTTGCTGAACTTGTCGAGCGCGCCTTGCGCACCTGGTCATTGCGTCCAGGCAGACTGATGCTCGAGATCAGCGACCTCGCCACGCTGGAAGCGCATGCACAGGCGCAGGCGGAAATCCGGCGATTGCAGGAGATCGGGGTGAAACTGTCCATGGACGATGCGCACGCACCGCTATCGTCCCTGTTCCGGCTTGCGACCACGCCATTTCAGGAGTTGAAAATCGACCTGTCCGTCGTGCCCGACTGGACCACCCAGGCGCGCTCGGAGGCCGTGCTGCGATCGCTGATCGAACTGGCCCACCAGCTCAAACTCGACGTCGTCGCGACCGCGGTAGAAGACGAGGCAGCGGCAACCCGGCTGCTGGAACTGGGTTGCGATTTCATGCAGGCGGATTTCAAAGGGCCGCCTGTTACCACGGAAGAGTTCATCGCCCGCTACGCGAGCTGACCTGCCCGCGGCAGGATGCCGGGATCAAGGCGGCAACAAACGCGGGGAACGCCCTTTCCTCGCTTTTTGTGCGTACCTGAGCGTCGGAAGACAATATCGCCGCCCTGACCGCGCCGGCCGGTACGCGCCTCCCACACTGTGTACTTTGACCAATGTCAAAGGTCGCGCGCGCGCAGCGCGTAACCTAATTGTCAATAGTTGAGGACTGCCATGAATCCGGACAATGCAGCACCAGGCAGGTGCATCGGTTGCGCGTTTGCATCCGCGCCCTCCTGCGCTCATCGCCGGGTGGCGAGACCAACATGACACCGAGCCCGCACGGCGTTGCGCAGGAGGTTACCGCGGCGGTCACGCGCCATCGCGGCGATCCGCACTATCTCCTGCAAATGTTGCGTGAAATCCAGGAAGTTTGCGACTGGATTTCTCCGGAGGCAATAGACCGCCTGCAGGAAGCGCTGCACCTGCCGCGGACCAAGATCGAAGGCGTCGCCGGCTTTTATGCGTTTCTCTACACCCGGCCGCGCGGGCGTTACCGGATCCTGTTCAGCGACAACATCACCGATCGCATGCTGGGCAATCTGGAGTTGCTCGAATACATGTGCAAGCAGCTTTGGGTGGAGCGTGGCAAGACCTCGGAAGACGCGCTGGTGAGCATCGACACCACCTCGTGCACCGGCATGTGCGATCAGGGGCCGGCGATGCTGGTGAACAATTACGCGATCACCCGCGTGACCAGGCAACGCGTGGACGAGATGTGCGAACTGATCCGGAACAAGGTCGCCCTCTCGGGCTGGCCGCGCGAATACTTCCGTGTCGAAGACCGGGTGCGGCGCAAGGATGTGCTGCTCGGCGATGGTTCGGCGCCGGGCGATGCGCTCGCGGCGGCACTGGCGCGCGGTGCGGACAGCCTGATGGACGAGATAAAGCTGTCGAATTTGCGCGGGCGCGGCGGCGCCGGCTTTGCCACCGGCCTCAAGTGGGAGGCCTGCCGCAATGCGCCGGGGGAGGCGCGCTATGTGGTGTGCAATGCGGACGAAGGCGAGCCCGGGACCTTCAAGGACCGTGTGCTGCTCTCCTCGCATGCCGACATGGTATTCGATGGCATGACGCTGTGCGCACTCGCCGTCGGCGCGGGAAAAGGCATGCTCTATCTGCGCGGGGAATACCGCTACCTGCTCGATCACCTCAATGCGGTGCTCGAGCGCAGGCGGCGCGCAAGGCTGCTCGGCGCCGGCATACTCGGGCGGCCCGGCTTCGACTTCGACATAGAGATTCACCTGGGCGCCGGCGCCTATATCTGCGGCGAGGAGTCGGCGCTGATCGAGTCGCTCGAAGGCAAGCGCGGCACGCCGCGCAACCGGCCGCCGTATCCTGTGACCCACGGTTACCTCGGTCAGCCGACCGTGGTGAACAATGTCGAAACCTTCGCCGCGTGCTGTCTCGTCGCCCAGCGTGGCGGAGCGTGGTATGCGGGCTTCGGAACCGGCGCCTCGGCCGGCACCAAGATACTGAGCGTATCCGGCGATTGCGCCCGGCCGGGACTGTACGAGTACCCGTTCGGCGTGACAGTGAACGAGGTGCTGAGTGCCTGCGGCGCCATTGACGTGCAGGCGGTGCAGGTCAGCGGCCCGTCCGGCGTTTGCCTCGCCGCGGCTGAGTTCGGCCGCCGCATCGCTTTCGAGGACGTTCCGACCGCAGGCGCTTTCATGGTCTTCGACAACAGCCGCGACATGTTCGAGGTGGCGCGCAATTTCGTGCATTTCTTCGCCCATGAAAGCTGCGGCTTCTGCACGCCCTGCCGTGTCGGCACTTCGCTGCTGCGCAACCTCATGGACAAGCTCAAGAACGGACACGGCTCGCTCTACGATCTCGTCGAAATCAAGAAATTGAATCGCATCCTGCAGGCCATGAGCCATTGCGGGCTCGGCCACACCGCCTGCAATCCGGTGCTCGATACCATTGCCAAGTTCCGTCCCGCATATGAGCGGCGCCTGCAGCACAAGGAATTCAAGCCGGCGTTCGATCTGGACTGGGCGCTGGAGCCGGCGAGGCAGATGACCGGGCGCGACGACGCCGGGGCGCACTTTTACGCAGGCTCCGGGGAGGGCGCATGAGCGCGTCCTTCAGCATCGACGGCAAGACGGTCGCTTTTGTCGAAGGACAGACCATCATTCAAGCGGCCCTGGCCGGCGGCGTCTATATACCGCACCTGTGCTACCACCCGGAGTTCAAACCCCACGGCTCGTGCAAGCTGTGCACGGTCATGGTGGAAGGCCGCCAGAGCGCTTCCTGCACCACGCTGGCGCGCGAGGGCATGGTGGTCGAAAGCGATACGCCTGCGCTAAACGACGAACGCCGTACGCTGCTCGAGATGCTGTTCGTCGAAGGCAATCATTTCTGCCCTTCGTGCGAAAAGAGCGGCGACTGCAAACTGCAGGCCACCGCCTATGAGCTGGGCATGATGTCGGCGCACTTCGACCATTTCTTTCCGAGTCGTCCGGTCGATGCCTCGCATCCGGACGTGTTGCTCGATTTCAATCGCTGCATCCTTTGCTCGCTGTGCGTGCGCGCGAGCCGCGACTTCGACGGCAAGAACGCGTTCGCGCTTTGCGGACGCGGCATCCACACCCATCTCATCGTCAATGCAAAATCCGGACGCCTTGCCGACACCGATGTGACGCTGCAGGACAAGGCGGTTCAGGTCTGTCCGGTGGGGGTCATGCTGAGAAAGGACAAGGGATTCGCCGTACCCATAGGCAAGCGGGTGTACGACCTGAAGCCGGTCTCGGCCTATGTCGAAGAATCTGCGGCGGTGGAGAAGGAATAGAAGTGGACACCGCCGTGAAAAAGGAGACCGCGATAAGGAAAGTCAAGGTCGCCACCACCTCTCTCGCTGGCTGCTTCGGCTGCCACATGTCGTTTCTCGACATCGACGAGCGGCTGTTCGACCTGCTCCAGTTGATCGAATTCGACCGTTCGCCGCTGACCGATATCAAGCAGGTCGGACAGTGCGACATCGGCATCATCGAAGGCGGCCTGTGCAACGCCGAGAATGTGCACGTGCTGCGCGAGTTTCGCCGGCAGTGCAGGATTCTGATCGCAATCGGCGCCTGCGCCATCAACGGCGGCCTGCCGGCGCAGCGCAACCATCTGAGCCTGCCGCTGATTTTGCAGGAGGTGTATCACACCAGCATCGGCCTTGCCGGCGGCCTGATTCCGAACGACCCCGAGTTGCCTCTGCCCCTGAGCAAGGTGCGGCCCCTGCACGAGGTGGTGAAAGTCGATTATTTCATTCCGGGCTGTCCGCCCACGGCCGACGCCATCTGGAAAGCGCTCAACGACATCCTCGCCGGGCGCGAACCCGGTCTGGGCCACGGCTTGATCCATTACGATTGACGCTCGGAACCGACGCCATGAGCCACCAACTGGAAACCGCCGCACATCCCGCAAGCCTGCGCCGAATCGCCATCGACACCGTATCGCGCGTCGAGGGCCACGGCAAGGTCACCATCCTGCTGGACGAGCGCAACGAGGTGCACCAGGTGCGGCTGCATATCGTCGAGTTTCGCGGATTCGAGCGCTTCATCCAGGGCCGCCCCTACTGGGAAGTGCCGGTAATGGTGCAGCGACTGTGCGGCATTTGCCCGGTAAGCCATCACCTGGCGTCGTCGAAGGCGCTCGACCAGGTGGTTGGCGCGAAACGGCTCACACCTACGGCCGAAAAGATACGGCGGCTGATGCACTACGGCCAGATACTGCAGTCGCACGCGCTGCACTTTTTCTATCTGTGCTCGCCCGACCTGCTGTTCGGCTTCGACAGCGAAGTGTCCCGCCGCAACATCGTCGGCGTAGCCGCAGCGCACCCGCAGATTGCCAAACGCGGCGTGCTGCTTAGAAAGTTCGGGCAGGAGGTGATACGGATCACGGCCGGGAAAAGAGTGCACGGAACCGGCTCCATCCCCGGAGGCGTGAACAAGGCGGTGATGCAGGAAGAGCGCGAACTGCTGCTGCGCGACATCTACCAGATGGTAGGCTGGAGTCGCGATGCGGTGCAGCTGATCAAGCAACTG
Source organism: Burkholderiales bacterium (assembly GCA_016649475.1). GTDB lineage: Bacteria > Pseudomonadota > Gammaproteobacteria > Burkholderiales > SG8-39 > 2-12-FULL-64-23. The sequence goes on from JAENXP010000008.1 coordinate 8,948, forward strand.
CACGGGCAAAACCAGGCGCTATACGATAATTTCGGCATCTGCCGGTCGAACACCATGTCGCTGGTGGGAGCGAACGGCGAACTCGACTTTTATCACGGCAGCCTGCGCGCCCGCGACGCGAACGGCGGCATACTCTTCGATGGGGTCGATTACGCCGACTACGCGCAGCATATTCAGGAAGAGGTCAAGCCCTGGAGCTATATGAAATTTCCGTTCCTGACCGCGTTCGGAAAGAGGAACGGCTGGTACAAAGTCGGCCCGCTCGCGCGGGTGCAAAACTGCGATCACATCCCGACCCCACTGGCCGAGGCGGAGCGGCGCGAATTCGTAGACTACTGCGGCGGGCTGCCCACGCATGCACCGCTCGCCTACCATTGGGCGCGCATGATCGAGATGCTGCACGCGGCCGAGGCGATCAAGGACCTGCTGCACGACGACGATATCGTGGGCGGCGACCTGGTGCGCACCGGGGAGCGCCTGACCGAGGGCATAGGCGTGATCGAGGCGCCGCGCGGCACCCTGATACACCACTACCGCGTGGACGAGGACGATCTGGTGACCATGTGCAACCTCATCGTGTCCACGACCCACAACAACCAGGCGATGAACGAAGCAATACGCCAGGTCGCCAGACGCTACCTGCACGGATGCGAGATCACTGAGGGCCTGCTCAACCATATCGAAGTGGCGATCCGCTGCTTCGATCCCTGCCTGTCTTGCGCCACGCACGCGCTCGGTCAGATGCCGCTGGCAGCGGAACTGATCGATGCAGAAGGCAGGCTGGTCCACGCGCTCGCGCGCAACGGCGACGGCGCCATCGCCTGCGCAACGGATTGATGCAGCCCGATATAGTCGTTTTCGCGTCCGGCAACCGCAGCCGCGGCGACGACGCCATCGGTCCCTTGCTGCTCGAGCGCCTCGCATCCTGGCTGGTTGCGCAGGGGCGCAGCAGCGAGTTTGCGCTGATCGACGATTACCAATTGCAGATCGAACACGCGCTGGATCTTCTGGGCAGGCGACTCGCACTGTTTATCGACGCCGGATGGCGAACGCCGGCGCCGCTGGCGTTCTATGCCGCCGCCGCCGCGCCTGTTCCCGCTCGTGGCAATACGCACTCACTGCCGCCGCAGGGTGTGCTGGAGGTCTATCGGCAAGTCACGCTCAGCGAACCGCCACCCTCGTTTGTGCTGTGCGTGCGTGGCGAGCATTTCGAACTCGGCGCCGGGCTGAGCGACGCGGCCAGGGCGCATGCCGAGGCGGCCTGGGAACAGTTGCAGTTGCTGTGCACGCTACCGGAGGCGGCGCGTTGGCGCACCATGCTTACGTCAGGAACCGATTAATTTCTCCGGGCCAGGGTCCGGAACGGCATAATTGCACCCTATGAATACAGCGAACTCTCGCAGCCGGCCGGCGCAGTCCGGCGGGCTTGCGCTCGGTCTCGCGCTCGGGCTGATAGTCATCGCCCTGATCGCCGCCGCCGCGTGGTACCTTACGCGCCCGAAACCGGTGGTAGTGACGGTTGCACTGGCCGGTACGGGACGCGTCGAAAATACGGTGGCGAACACGCGCGCCGGGTCGGTGATGGCCTGCCGGCGGGCCAAACTCGCGCCGCCCGCGGGCGGACGCATCGAAAAGCTCAATGTCAAGGAGGGCGACAGGGTGCGTCCGGGCCAGGTGCTGTTGAGCCTGTGGAGCGACGATGTCGACGCGCGCGAGCGCATGTCGCGCAAGCAGCTGCAGACCGCGAAGGCTCGCGTGCGCGAGGTATGCGAGCTGTCCAGGGCATCCGCGCGCGATTCCAAGCGCGCAGATGAACTAAGGGCGCGCAATTTCATCTCGCAGGAGGCGGTCGAGCGCGCCCGCACCGATGCAGCGGCGAAGCAGGCGGGCTGCGAATCGGCCGGTGCGCAGGTGGCTGAGGCCGAAGCGCGCATCCAGGCATCGCGCGCCGACATCGACCGCACGGTGTTGCGCGCGCCGTTCGCCGGCATCGTCGCCGAGGTCAACGGCGAAGTGGGCGAGTATCTGACGCCTTCTCCTCCGGGAATTCCGACGCTGCCTGCGGTGGACCTGATCGACGACTCCTGTCTCTACGTATCCGCGCCGATAGACGAAGTGGACGCCGCGCAACTCGAGGTCGGCATGACCGGGCGCGTCACGCTGGATGCCTATCGCGGTCAGAACTTCCCCGGCAAGGTGCGACGCATCGCCCCCTACGTGCTGGCGGTGGAGAAACAGGCGCGCACGGTGGAGGTGGAGGTCGAATTCGACCGTCCCGGCGAGGCCAGGCATTTGCTGGTCGGCTACAGTGCGGATATCGAAATCGTGCTGAGCCGGCACGACGACGTGGTGCGGGTGCCGACGCCGGCGCTGATGCCGGGCAATCGGGTGCTGGTGCTCGGCGCCGGCGGAGAACTGGAGGAGCGCAGCATCCAGGCCGGCCTGTCCAACTGGGAGTTCACCGAAGTGAAAGCCGGCCTGCGCCGGGGCGACCGGGTTGTCACCTCGCTCGAGCGCGAGGGCGTCAAGGCCGGTGCGCGCGCGGTGACGGAGAATACCGCGGCGCAAAAGAAGGAGGCCGCCAAGGCCAAGAGCCCCTAACAGGATGAAACACGTGATGCGTTGCGACCAGGACGGGATGGATGCAAGGCGCGGCGCGCCGGTAAGGGCCATTCCCTTGCCAAGCGGCGCAACGCCGCAGACGCCCGTCCTGGTCGCAACCCGAAGGGACGTCGGCGTTTGGGCGCATCGCGGCGTTGCGCCGGCTTGCTTGGGAACAACCCAAGCTGCGCCGCCGCGCCTTGCGCTGCATCCCAAACGCCATAGTCGCACACGCGTTTCATTCTGTTAGGGGCTCTAATCGCAATGATCCGTCTCACCGGCATCGCGCGGACTTTTCTGGTGGGGGGCGAAGAGGTGCACGCCCTGCGCGCGGTGGATCTGACCATCGCGCACGGCGAATATCTGTCGATCATGGGCCCTTCCGGGTCGGGCAAATCGACGCTGCTCAACATCATCGGCCTGCTCGATCGCCCCGACGAGGGCAGCTACGAACTCGACGCCAGGAATGTCACCGCCCTCAGCGACGACGAATTGGCGCGGGTGCGGCGCGAGAAGATCGGTTTCGTGTTCCAGTTTTTCCACCTGGTACCGCGATTGACTGCGGTGCAAAACATCGAACTGCCCATGGTCCTGGCCGGGATAGACCCCGCGGAACGCAACACGCGGCTGGCGCGCCTGCTCGCCGAATACGGCCTGGAGGAGCGCGCCGGGCATCGTCCCGACCAGCTCTCCGGCGGGCAGTGCCAGCGCGTCGCGATTGCGCGCGCGATGTCCATGGGGCCGACGGTGATACTCGCGGACGAGCCCACCGGCAACCTCGACCGGCATACCGGACAGGAGGTGCTGAGCGTGCTCGAGCGCGTGCACCATAACGGCGGGACCGTGGTGATCGTGACCCACGATCCGGAGATCGGTGCGCGCTCGCACCGGCGCTTGCGCATGCTCGACGGCGCAGTCGTTGCCGACGAGAAGGACTGAAGATGCGATTCGCCGATCTGCTCAATTTCGCCTGGCGGGTGCTGCGCGGTTCGGTCTCGCGCACCCTGCTGATCCTGCTCGCGATGGGCATAGGCGTGGCCGCGGTGGTGGTGGTGACCGCGCTCGGGGAGGGCGCGCGGCTGTATGTGGCGAACCAGTTCGGCTCGCTGGGCAGCAACCTGGTGATCGTACTCCCCGGGCGCAGCGAAACTTCCGGCGCTATGCCCGGCGTGCTGATAGGCAAGACGCCGCGCGACCTGACGCTGGAGGACGCGCTTGCGCTCAAGCGCAGCCACGCCATTCGGCGTTTTGCGCCGCTGATCATCGGCGCTGGCGACGTGCGCGCCGGCGGGCGCAGCCGCGAGACGCCGGTGCTGGGATCCACGGCGGAGCTCATGGATATCCGCCATATGGAAGTGGCGCAGGGCATTTTCCTGCCCCAGGGCGATCCGCGCCACAGCCAGCCGGTTTGCGTGATCGGCGCCAAGGTGGCGAGCGAACTGTTCGGAGTGCGTACGGCGCTGGGCGATTGGGTGCGCATCGGCGACCGCCGCTTTCGCGTGATCGGCATCCTCGCGGCGCAGGGCCAGTCGCTCGGCTTCAATACCGACGAAATCGTCATCGTGCCGCTGGCGGCGGCGCAGGCGCTGTTCAACACCGAGGCGCTGTTTCGCATTCTGGTCGAGGCCAAGAGCCGGGAGCAGATAGCGGCGGCCAAGGCCGACGTCGAAGAGATCATACGGCTGCGCCACGAGGGCGAGCGCGATGTCACGGTGATCACACAGGACGCGGTGCTGGCGACGTTCGACCGCATACTGCGCGCGCTGACCCTGACGGTGGCGAGCATTGCCGCCATCAGTCTGGCGGTGGCGGGCATACTGATCATGAACGTCATGCTGATTGCGGTGACGCAGCGGCGGCGCGAAATCGGCCTGCTCAAAGCGCTGGGCGCCACCGGGCAGCAGATCCGTCTGGTGTTTTTCACCGAGGCGATGATGCTCGCGCTCGGGGGGGCGGCTGCCGGTCTGTTCGTGGGCGAGCTCGGGCGCAGCCTCGCGGTGCAGTTGTACCCGACGATACCGTTTCAGGCGCCGTGGTGGGCGCTGATCGCCGCACCGCTGACGGCGATGGCTACCGCGGTGCTGTTCACGGTGGCGCCGGCGCGGCGCGCGGCCAAACTCGATCCGGTGCAGGCGCTGTCGCGCAGGTAGAATTCAGGCCCCGCATGCGCTACGCCGATTTCGTCAACTTCACCTACGCTTCCCTCAGGGCGCAGCGGCTGCGCACCGCGCTCACCGCCCTGGGCATAGCCGTCGGCATTGCCGCCGTCATTTTGCTCACCTCCATCGGCGAGGGCCTGCATCGCTTCATCATCGACGAGTTCACCCAGTTCGGCACCAATATCATCGGTGTCAGTCCGGGACGCATTCAGACCCATGGCGCGCCGCTGGGCGCGGTCAACACCGTGCGACCGCTCACCATCGACGATGCGCTCGCCTTGCGCCGCGCGCCCTATGTGCAGGCCGTGGTGCCGGTAATCCAGGGCAATGCCGAGATCACCCATATCGGCAGGAGCCGCCGCGTCACGCTCTACGGCGTGGGCGCGGAATTTGCCGCTGCGTTTCGCATGCGCGTGGCGCTGGGGAAGTTCCTGCCCGAGGACGACCCGCGCACGCCGCGTGCTTTCGCCGTGCTCGGGTCCAAGGCCGCTTTGGAATTGTTCGGCGACAATAACCCCCTGGGCGACCGTATCCGCGTAGGCGGCGAGCGCTATCGCGTCGTCGGCGTCATGCAGGCGAAGGGCCAGGTGCTGGGCTTCGATCTGGACGACACGGTATTCATACCGGTGGGGCGGGCGCTGGAGATGTTCAACCGCGAAAGCCTGATGGAAATCGACGTCACCTACGAGCCGACCGCACCGCTGGCGGAAGTGGAGGAGGGCATCAAGCGCATTTTGAGCGCGCGCCATGGCTCCGAAGATTACACTGTCACCCCGCAGCAGAAGATGCTCGAAGTGTTCGGGACTGTGCTCGACGCGGTAACCTTCGCCGTCGCTGCGATCGGCGGCATTTCGCTGGTGGTCGGCGGCGTGGGCATACTCACCATACTCACGATCGCCGTGGCCGAGCGCACCTCCGAAATCGGTTTGCTGCGCGCGGTGGGCGCGACGCGGCGGGGCATACTAGCGCTTTTTCTGGGCGAGGCGGCGCTGCTGGCCGTGCTGGGCGGCACGGCAGGCCTGTTGCTGGGTTGGGGTGCGGCGCTGGCGCTGCATCTCTTGGTGCCGGCGCTGCCGGTGCATACGCCGTGGAGTTATGCGGTGCTGGCCGAACTGGTCGCCTTGTGCGTCGGACTGGCCGCCGGCGTGCTGCCGGCACGGCGGGCGGCGCTGCTGGATCCGCTCGAAGCGCTGCGCAGCGAATAGATGCCGGACTAGCAGATACACCACCTGATAGTCGATTTTTCGAAAGGACCGCAAGAACATGAATAGCTCTTCCCACGCGCTGTTGTCGGTGTTCCAGCAGCATGGCATCGATCGGGTATTTCTGGTTCCGGGCGAGAGCTATCTGGGCGTACTGGACGCGCTGTGCGACTTCCCCGGCATCGACGCCGTGACCTGCCGCCACGAGTCCGGCGCCGGGTTCATGGCGGTGGCCGACGCCAGGCTCTCCGGGCGCCCCGGGGTAGCGCTGGTGAGCCGGGGTCCCGGCGCAAGCAACGCGTCGGTCGCCGTGCACACGGCGCAGCAGGATGCGATTCCCCTGATACTGATCGTGGGGCAGGTGCCGCGCGCAGATCTGCG
>JAENXP010000750.1 GCA_016649475.1 Burkholderiales bacterium
CTTCAGCGCCGCATAGGACGTGAACAATACCAGCATGCGTCCGCCGGTGGCTTTGGCTGTGTTGATCAGCGCGCGGTTCAAGGCACCCGCATACCCCTGTTGGTTAGGCTCCGGGATGTCGGTGGGTAAGTACAGTAGGGTGGAACTTTCGTAATCAAAGGGCGAACCCAGCGCCAGTTCGTCGGCGATTTCGGCGCCCAATGTACGCCGCATGTAATCGAACGAGCCGTGTGTGGTCATCGTGGCAGATGTCAGGATCACGCTGGACTTCTCGTGCCAGAGATGTTTCTCGATCAACGGCCCCACGCTCAGTGGCGCGGCATTCAGCGACAGACGTTCTCCGCGTGGGTTGAGCTCGATCCAGTAGACTGTCCCGGCGTTGGGCTTTTCCATCATCCCAGAGACGTTCGCTTCGGCCTCCGCCATACGCCTGTATACGTTCCCCAGATCGCTGATCACATCTTCGAGTTCGTCCAGCCCGTCTGCATAGAGCGAGCCAGCTTCTTTGTATAGTTCGCTCAGATTGGTCAGCAGGTGGCGAAATGTTTCACCGGTCTGGTCCCAGGCCATCTCGACCTCGTCCCAGCCAGGCAGGGTGCGTGTAGATGACAGAATGCGTGCCTGCCACGAATAATTGCTGGGCGGCTGTCCCTCGCGCTGGAATTTCACGAACTCGCCCAATACCAGGAAGAATTCACGGTTCAGGTTCTCCAAACGGATGGCCATGTCGGTGGAGCGGTTGACCTTTTGCTGAAGCAGGCCGAAGTCTGAGGGACGCAGCGATTCGTTCGTCTCGCCCAGCAGCCTGCCCAGCACACCTGACGTCGTCCCACCGATCTCCTTGAGCATGCGTCCCAGGTCGAATTCGGTCAGCCGGAAGGAGAGCGCGTTGGTGGTGGCTGATTCGAGATGATGGGCCTCGTCCACGATCAGGTAATCGTAGGCGGGCAACACGTGACTGCCGGAGGCGATGTCGGCCAACAGCAGGGCGTGGTTGACGATCAGCACGTGCGCCGTGATGGCCGCCTGGCGCGCCTTATAGAACGGGCAGGCCCCGCCGGTGGACTTGACGCAGGTTTCGCCGCCGCAGGCATCGTCTTCGGCAGACATGCGTGTCCACATCTCGCGCTCGGCCGGGCCAGTCAGGTTAAGCTCGTTACGGTCGCCCGACTGGTTCTCGAGCAGCCAGACCAGCACCTTGGCCAGCACGCGCATCTCGTGTACGTTGTTTGGGAAACGCTGGCGTGTGTATTGCAGGCGCCGCGGACACAGGTAGTTCGAGCGCCCCTTTAATACGGCCGCGCGCAGGTCGAGGTTGAGCGCCGCGCCCAGGTCGGGGATGTCTTTCTTGATCAGTTGGTCTTGCAGGTTGATGGTGTTGGTCGAAATTACCACGCGGGTATTGTTCTCGATTGCGAACAGCGCCGCCGGGACGAGATAGGCAAACGACTTGCCCACGCCGGTTCCGGCCTCCACCATCATATGCCGCGCGCTCGAAAGCGCCTCGGTCACGGTGCGCAGGATCTCCACTTGCTCAGGGCGCTGCTCGAACGACTCAAAATATTGGGCGAACGGCCCGCCATATTCCAAAATGGAGGCCACTTCTTCTTCGTCCAATGGGACGACGGACTCCATCTCGATCTGATCGAGCGCTGGATGTTTATCCCGCTTGCGGTCCGCCTGGAAGAAGGGAAACTCCAACCCGCTTCTTTCTTGGCCCTCGACTTGCTCCCGTTTCCCCGCCGCCTTTGGGCGGGGTTTCTGTTCCTTGATGCGCGCGCTCTTGCCGATCTTATCCCGCAGGTAGTAGAGTTTACTGCGCCGCACACTGCCCCTGCGGAGCACCTCGA
>JAENXP010000002.1 GCA_016649475.1 Burkholderiales bacterium
CATGATCATGCCGACGAACGCGTACATATTCAGTTCGACACCGAAGGCGAGCAGCGTCAGTAGCGCGCCGAGTGCCGCGGTCGGCAGCCCCGAAAGGATGGTGAGGGGATGGATGAAGCTTTCGTAGAGGATGCCGAGCACGAGATAGATCACTACGACGGCCAGCAACAGCAGCAGGCCCATTCCTTGAAGCGAGGCCTGGAACGCCTGCGCCGTGCCCTGGAGGGTTGCGTTGAGCGTCGCCGGCACCTGCAATTCGTGCGCAGCCCGATCTATTTCCGCGATCGCCTCAGACAGCGCGACTCCGGCGCGTAGATCGAAGGAAAACGTGACCGATGGCAGTTGCCCCAGGTGATTGACCGAAAGCGGTCCCACGCCATAGGCGAACCTGGCCAGGGCACCGAGCGGCACCAGTGCTCCGGTCGAGGATCGCACATAGAGCTTCGACAGCATCGACGGATCGGTCTGGAAGCGCGGTTCGAGTTCCAGCATTACCCAGTACTGGTTGCTCGCGGTGTAAATGGTCGATACCTGGCGTTCGCCGTAAGCGTTATTTAGTGCAAGCTCGATCTGCTGCACGCTGACCCCCAGCGCGGAGGCCTTTTCGCGGTCGATTTCCACCGTTACCTGGGGACGCGTAATCTGCAGATCGCTGCTCACGTCGATCAGCGTCGGCAGGGTTTTCAGCTTTGCCTCGATGATCGGCACCCATTCGTACAACTCGTCGGTGTCCGCTCCCTGCAATACGTACTGGTAGGGGCTCTTGGTAAGCCGCCCGCCGATGCGGATAGTCGGCACGTTTTGCACAAACGCCTTGATGCCGAGCACGGTGTTAATTTTCGGCCTCAACCCGCGGACGATTTCGTCAGCGGACTTGCGCTGATTGCGCGGCTTCAGGGTTATGGTGATACGGCCGATATTAAGCGCCGAATTGAAACCGCTGGTGCCGATAAAGGACATCACGGCTTCGACGTTTGGGTCCTTGCGGATGATGTCGGCCACCTGGGTCTGCAGTGCAGCCATGGCGTCGAAGGAAATGTCCTGGGGAGCCTCTGTAAAGGCGAAGAGCTGTCCCGAGTCCTCGCTCGGCAGGAAACCCTTGGGCATTTTGGCGAACAGAAATCCGGTGATGACGATGATGCCGAGAAACACTGCCATGGTGAAGCGCTGGTGTCTGAGCGTCCAGCGCAAAGTCAGGGCGTAGCCGCTCTTGAGCGCCTCGAACGCGCGCTCGCTTTGGGCGAACAGGTAACCATGTTTCTGCGCGGAATGAGGCTTCAGAATGCGGCTGCACATCATCGGCGTGAGTGTGAGCGAAACGAAACCCGAGATCAGCACTGCAACCATGATGACGACTGCGAACTCGTGCAGCAGCCGGCCGAGGATGCCGCCCATGAACAACACCGGAATGAATACCGCGATCAGCGAGATCGTCATCGATACGATGGTGAAGCTGATTTCCTTGGATCCGTCTAGCGTCGCCTGCCAGCGGCTTTTGCCCATCTCCATGTGGCGGGTGATGTTTTCCAGCATCACAATGGCATCGTCGACGACGAAACCTACCGATAGCGTCAGCGCCATCAGCGAAATGTTGTCCAGGCTGTGGCCGAACACGTACATCGCCGCGAAAGTTCCGATAATGGACAGTGGCAGTGCAAAGCTCGGGATGATGGTCGCCGGGATGTTGCGCAGGAAAATGAATATGACCATGACCACCAGCGCAAGCGCCAGCAACAGCGTGAATTCCACTTCTTCCACCGAGGCGCGAATGGTGACAGAGCGATCGAACAGGACGTTGATGTCGATGCCTGCCGGTACCTCGGCGCGAAAAGTGGGCAGCAGCTTTTTGACCGAGTTCACTACCTCGATGGTGTTGGTGCCGGGCTGGCGCTGGATGGCGAGCACGATGCCGCGCTCACCCTTGAACCAGGCGGCGACTTTGTCGCTCTGCACGGAATCGATCACGCGCCCGACTTCGCTCAGGCGTATCGGAGCGCCATTGCGATAGGCGACGATAATCGGGCGGAACGCAGCGGCGTCGAAGAGCTGCCCGTTCGCCTGCACCGCGAACAGGCGGTCCTTGCCGTAGAGCGAGCCGGTCGGCAGGTTGACGTTGGCCTGGACGATGGCCTGCTCGACTTCGTTGATGCCGACGCCGCGCGCGGCCAGCTGGCTCGGATCGACCTGCACGCGCACCGCATATTTCTGCTGTCCATATATCAGCACCTGGGCCACTCCGCTGATGGTGGAAATGCGCTGGGCGAGAAAGGTTTCCGCGTATTCGTTGACTTGCGATAGCGGCAGCACATCCGAGGTGAGAGCGAGGTAATAGACCGGAAAATCCGCCGGGTTGACCTTGCGGAAGGATGGCGGCGCGGGCATGGTCGCCGGCAATTGCCGCGCAGCGGAGGCAATGGCCGAGTTGACGTCCTGGGCAGCGGCATCGATATCTCGGCCGAGCGCAAACTGAATGGTGATCTGGGTGGTTCCCTGGCCGCTGGTCGAGTTCATGGAGTCGATGCCGGCGATGGTGGAGAACTGCTTCTCCAGCGGCGTGGCCACGGCGGAGGCCATGGTCTCCGGGCTGGCTCCGGGCAGGGTTGCCGAGACCTGTATCGTCGGGAAGTCGACATTGGGCAACTGGCTTACCGGCAGCAGGCGGAAGCCCGCCACACCGAAGATCACGATCGCGCTCATGACCAGGATGGTCATGACCGGCCGTCGGACGAACAACTCGGCAATGTTCACGGCTTTCCGGTCTTCGGCCTGGCGATCGTAACCCTGGTTCCCTGCGCCAGGCGTAGTTGCCCCTTGACCACGACCGTTTCCCCTTTTTCCAGGCCTGTGGCAATGATGGCGTAGTCGCCATCGACCCGGTCCAGTTCCACCTTGCGCACCTCGGCCGTCATATTGGGCTTGACGACATAAACGTATTGGCCCTTGGGTCCCGTCTGCACCGCCTGCGATGGGACCAGCAGCGCGTCCTTCTGGTCAAAGAGTTTCAGCCGGGCATTGACGAACTGGCCCGGCCAAAGCGCGCTGTCCTCGTTGGGAAACACGGCCTTCAGCTTGATCGTACCGGTTGTGGTGTCGACGGCGTTATCGACGAAGGTCAGTGTTCCGATTGCGCTCAACTTGCCCGAATCCGGCGGCGACGCCTCTACCTGCAATCTGGCCTTGGCACTGTGCTCGCGCACCGCCGCAAGGCTCTGCTCGGCAACGGCAAAGTTGACATAGATCGGCTGCACCTGATTGATCACCACCAGCGGATTGCTGTCGTTGGCCTTGACCATATTGCCTTTCTGCAACAAGACTTTGCCGACAAACCCGTCCAAGGGCGAGCGGATGGTACTGTATTCGAGTTGCAGCCGGGCATTATCGACAGCAGCTTTGCTGGAGAGGGCGACCGCTGCAGCGGTATCCGCGTTGGTGCGGATCTGCGCATAAGCCTCTTTGGAGACGAAGTTCTTCAGCAACAGTTCCTGGTAGCGCCGCTCCTGCGAACGCGTCTGTTCCGACTGCGCCGTGTCGCGCATCAGGTTGGCCTCGGCCTGGCGCAGGTTGGCCTCGAACGGGCGTGGATCGATCCTGAACAGCACCGCGCCTTTTCTTACCTTCTGGCCCTCCTTGAAGTCGACTTCCACGATCTGTCCGTCCACGCGCGCCTTGAGCGCTACTGTGGCGTACGCTTCGACGTTGCCGATTGCCTCGATGCGTACGGCCATGGTCTGCTGCTTGACCGTTGCAACCGAGACCGGCGTATCCGGGGCGGCCTTTGCACGCTTCGCGTCCTGGGCGCGAAGCCCGCCCCCCTCATATTGGGTAAACAAGGTTCCGGCGAAGAGCATGGCGCAGACGAGCGCGAAAAATGTCAGCTTGCCTGGCTTGCTCATTATTATGGTCTCGAGACGCGCGAGCAGTTTTCCGGCCGCGAGTGGATTGGATGCAGGAGTGGGTGCCGGCCCAACCGAGCGCGGGCCCAGCTGCGCGCTACTGCGCGTATGGCCGGCCTTACTACTGCCTTAGTGTGGCAGTTGGTCTGCTCTGCAATGGACACAGCCGGTCCGGAGGGTATTAAAGATTGCGCAATCTAACGCAAAAGGTGTTCCAAGGCAAAAAGTGCTTCGGATCGTTGCCGCTCCCGGACAGGATGCGCCTTTCCACCGTCCATCATTACTTCGACCGTTCGCGGCCGGCTGATGTGGCTGGAACTCATGCACGCGGCGTAAGCGCCGGTGGACAGCATCGCCATTAGGTTGCCGTCGCCTACAGCGAGCTCGCGCCCCCTGCCGAGAATTTCCGCGTTTTCGCAGACCAGCCCGACGATATGGCATATCGCGAGCTGTCCGCCGCGAAACCCGAGCACGGAGTCTATTTTTGTTTGTTGCTGTTGTTCTGCTGCCCGCTGTTTGTTTCGGGCGGCAGAAAAAGTGCGCCTTTGGACCCGCAGGCCTGAAGCAGCATAGCGACTAGGATGGCGATAGCAATGATGCGCACGCTTCGATTCTAGCATGCGCGCATGCCGCGCCAGACCGGCGCGCGAGGGCAAGTTCGTCAGTCTATTGCCTGCGCAATTACCGACTGGTTTGGAGATTGCAGCACGCAGCCGACCTGCCCTAGAACAGTGGAATTCTGGAGTCCATGGGCGACTGGGCGCCGCCTTCGGGTGGGTCGGGTTTTTGCACCGGCGGGAGGTACTCGCGATAAAAGTACTCGCTCGTCCTGCTGTCGCCCGCGGCCTCGCCTGTGTCGGGGTTGACGTTTACGCTGACCACCCCTTCTGGTACCTGCTGGAACATTTCGTCGGCGCCCTTGAGCGCCTTGCTCATGTAATTCATCCAGATCGGCAGCGCGGCCGCCGAACCGGTTTCGGTGTTGCCCAGTTTGCGCGGTTGGTCGAAACCGATCCAGGCGATTGCCGTCAGGGTCGGTTGATAACCCGCGAACCAGGCATCGACGAGGTCATTGGTAGTGCCGGTCTTGCCAGCCAGGTCTTTGCGCCCCAGCGACATCGCTCGCGCTGCCGTGCCATGGCGCACGACATCGTGCAGCATGCTGTCCATGATGAAGGCGTTGCGAGCGTCGATTACGCGCAGGCTTTCATCGCCGGCGCGCGGGGGTTGCGCCTGGGCAAGGATATTGCCGCGGTCGTCAACTATGCGCTGCACCAAATACGGTTCGACGCGATAGCCGCCATTGGCGAATATCGCATATCCGCGCGCCATCTGCCAAGGCGTGACTGAGCCCGCGCCCAGCGCCATAGTGAGGTAAGGCGGGTGCTTGTCCGCGTCGAAGCCGAAGCGGGTGATGTAGTCCTGCGCGTACTGCGGGCCGATCGCTTCCAATACGCGGATCGAGATCATGTTTTTCGACTTCGCCAGACCCACGCGCAGGCGTATCGGGCCGTCGTACTTGCTGTCGTAATTGTGCGGCTCCCAGGTTTGTCCACCGGTTTGAGCGGCGTCGACCACTATCGGGGCGTCGTCGACGATGGTGGCCGGGGTGAAGCCTTTCTCCAGCGCCGCCGAATAAATGAATGGCTTGAAGCTGGAACCGGGCTGGCGCCAGGCTTGGGTAACGTGGTTGAACTTGCTGCGGTTGAAATCGAACCCGCCCACCAGCGCACGCACCCTGCCGTCGCTGGGGCTGATCGCGATCAGCGCGGACTCGACCTCAGGAAGTTGCAGGATCTGCCAATGGTGTTTTTCGTCCTTTTGCACGCGGATCAGGGCCCCGCGCCTGACGCGTCTGTTAGGGGCAGCCTTGCCGTCGAGCATCTTCTGGACGAATTTCAGGCCCTCCCCCGAGATGGTCGCGACCTCACCCCCACGCAGATAGGCGCGCACCCGCTTGGTGCTGGCCTCCAGCACAACTGCGGCAAGCAGGTCGTCGCTGTCGGATACATCCGACAGCGCTTCCTCGATGGCCTCATCCGACTGGCCCTCGGGTGCCAGTTCGATATACCCCTCGGGGCCGCGGTAGCCGTGGCGTTTGTCATAGTCGAGCACGCCGCGGCGCAGCGCCGCGTAGGCCGCCTCCTGATCGGCTTTGGTGATGGTGGTATAGATACGGTAACCCCTGGTGTACAAGTCGTCGGAAAAACGCTCGTACAGCATTTGCCGCACCATTTCAGCTACGAACTCGGCGTGCAAAGCGTACGTGTTTGTTTGGTGCTTGACCACGATCGGCGCCTTCTGCGCTTCAGCGAACTGGGCGTCGGTTACGTGGCCCAGTTCATGCATGCGTCGAAGCACATAAAGTTGCCGTTGCTTGGCGCGCTTTGGGTTGACCACCGGATTGTAGCTAGACGGGGCTTTGGGCAAGCCGGCGAGCATCGCCGCCTCGGCCAAATTGATATTCTTCAACGCCTTGCCATAGTATATCTGTGCTGCCGCGGCGAAACCGTAAGCCCTCTGTCCGAGGTAGATCTGGTTGATGTAAATTTGCAGAATCTCGTCCTTGGACAGGCTCGCTTCGATTTTGAACGCAAGTAGCGCCTCGTACAACTTGCGCGTAAGCGTTTTCTCGCTGGACAGGAAAAAGTTCCTTGCTACCTGCATAGTGATGGTGGAAGCTCCCTGACGCCTCCCGCCGGAGGTCAGGTTGGAATAGGCTGCTCGAATGACGCCTTGGTAGTCCACCCCGGTATGCTGGTAAAAGCGCTCGTCTTCAGCGGCCAGGATGGCCTGTTTCATGACTTTGGGGACCTCGTCTATGGTGACGATGGCGCGGCGCTCCTCGCCGAATTCCCCGATGAGTAGGCCCTCAGAGCTGTACACGCGCAGCGGCACCTTGGGCCGGTAATCAGTAAGCACCTCGAGCGTAGGCAGATTGGGATAGGCGAGCAGAATCATGAGGCTCAGGATGGCGCCGGCCATGACCCCCAGTCCGACAAGGAACAGGACCGGAAAAGTTATGAGGCGTAACCACATGAATGATTTAGCGGCCAAGGGTTGGTTTCAACGCGGCAGATGCGGGGTTAAATTAGGGAGTCTAAAAAGGGGCGCCGCAGTCCGCTTGGTCCAGGCGCCGCCAAGATCACACGCCTGCAAAGCCCCTCAAGAGGCAGGCATTATAGAGTATCCCCGGCCACGGGCGCATTGGCTACTTTTGTGACTTGCGAAACCTCTCCCCTATTATTTGCTTTACATCTTCAAGACTTGTTGCTAGCATTTAACGTAAATTATATGTATCGCGCCTAACCGGGGATAGTTCAAAGGGAAATTCACCTTGGACCTAGACATATTCAAGCCAAAGGCACCGCCGCTTTTCGGGATGGACATCAGTTCGTCTGCCGTGAAGATGGTCGAGATTGTCGATTCGGGCAAAGGGGTGCTGCGTGTGGAGCGCTATGTGATCGAGCCCCTACCTAAGGACGCGGTGGTGGACGGCAATATCACCAATCTCGAGGCCGTGGTGGAAACGGTCAAGCATGGATGGAAGAAACTGGCCACGCGCACCAAGAATGTCGCAATGGCCCTGCCTACGGCAGCGGTGATTACCAAGAAGATCGTGGTGCCAGCGGGCTTGCGCGACGATGAACTGGGCATCCAAGTAGAAACCGAGGCCAACCAGTACATTCCCTTCGCGCTGGACGAAGTCAACCTCGACTATCAGGTAATCGGCCCTGCGCCCTCAAATGCCGAGGAGGCCGAAGTGCTTATCGCCGCCTCGCGCAAGGAAAAAGTGGAGGACCGCGTGGCGGTCGCCGAAGCAGCCGGACTGAAGTCATTGGTCATGGACGTGGAATCCTACGCGGTGCAGGCTGCTTTCGACTTGATCAAGAAGCAGTTTCCCGACGAAGGTAGTGAACAGAACATCGCCTTGGTGGATATCGGGGCTAATGTAATGAACGTCACCGTGCTTCGAAACGATCAGACTGTATACACCCGCGAGCAGGCGATTGGCGGCAGCCAGCTCACGCAGGACATCATGCGGCAGTACGGCATGAGCCAGGAAGAGGCCGAGAACGCAAAGCGCACCGGGGGGCTGCCGGATTCGTACGAAGCCGAAATTTTGCGCCCGTTCCTAGAAAATCTGGCGTTAGAGGTGCAGCGCGCCATGCAGTTTTTCTTCACCTCCACTCCGTATACCAGCATCGAGCACATTCTGCTCACCGGCGGGTCGGCCGTGATTCCCGGGTTGGAGGACATCGTCGGCTCCCGCTCCCAGATCAATACCCGGGTGGCCAATCCGTTCGCGAGCATGCAGGTGTCGCCGCGTATCCAGCCGAAGAAGCTGCTGGTCGATGCGCCGTCCTTGATGGTCGCATGCGGCTTGGCGATGCGGAGGTTCGATCCATGATCAGGATAAATCTACTGCCTTGGCGCGAAGCGCGGCGCAAGGCACACAACCTGCAGTTTTACATTCTGATGGGAATGGTTGCCGGCTTGGCAGCCTCGATCGTCCTGTTGGTGCACGGATACTACGCCGCGCGAATTTCCACCCAGACGGAACGCAACCACTTTCTCAAGCAAGAAAACGCCAAGCTCGACAAGGAAATCGCGGAAATAAAGAAACTGAAGGAAGAAATTCAAGCACTGCTATCGCGCAAGCAGGTTATTGAAACCCTGCAGGCTGATCGCGCCCAGACGGTGTATCTGCTTGAACAATTGGTGCGGCAGACCCCGGATGGCGTATATCTAAAATCGGTCACGCAGAAAGGCCTCAAGGTCAACCTGAGCGGTTATGCGCAATCGAATTCTCGGGTATCGACCTTGATGCGCAACATAGAGGCTTCGCCTTATCTGGAAAACCCCGACCTGGTTGAGATCAAGGCAGCCAACGTCAACAGCAGGCGCCTTTCGGAGTTCGTCATGAACCTTAGCATCAAGCGGCTGCGAACCGAAGCGGATGCCGCCAAGGCTGATGCCGGCAAGGTCGCGCCGCGTGGCGCGGCTGCTGGCGCGAAAAAGTAGGAATCGCCGATGGATAAGCTGCTCGAGCAATTCAGGTATCTCAATCCCAAGGATCCGGGGACGTGGCCCGTCCTGCCCAAGCTGCTCGCTTTAATCGCGTTGCTTGCGGCTCTTGTGGCCGTCGGCTATGTGGCTGATTGGCAGGCTCAGATGGACGAGCTCGTGGCCGGCGCCGAGGAGGAAGTAAAGCTAAAGGAAGCCTACAAGAGCAAAAAGCAGCTGGCGGTCAACCTTGATCTATACCGCCAACAGTTGCGTGAAATCGACAGCTCATTCGGTGCCCTGCTGAAGCAGTTGCCCAACAAGTCGCAGATGGACGCTTTGCTCGTGGATATCAACCAGGCGGGCCTGGGTCGGGGACTGCAGTTCGATCTGTTCCGCCCGGCACCGCGAGAGACGATGAAGGAGTTCTACGCCGAACTCCCGGTCAGCGTCAGGGTCACGGGTAGCTACCACGATATGGGGCAGTTCGCGAGCGACATTGCGCAACTGTCGCGCATCGTCACGCTCAACGATATCTCCATCCGCCCGGTGGCGGGCAGGAACGGCAGTGTGCTGGCGATGGACACCAGCGCCAAGACCTTCCGTTATCTGGATGAGGAAGAAGTGGCGAAGCAGAAGCGGGGCGCCAAGAAATCTGCAGCGGGCAAGAAGAAGAAATGAAGAACCTAGCGATCATAACAACCGTTCTTTTTCTCGCCGCGTGCGGCGGTGACGAGCATCAGGATCTCAAGGCGGAACTGAAGAATATTACCAAGGATCTGCGCGGCCGCATCGCTCCGCTGCCTGTGGTGAAGGCATACGAACCGGTGCCGTATCAAGCATTCGACATTCCTGATCCCTTCGGCCCGGCCAAAATTGAGCTTGCGACCGGGGGGGCTGCAAAAAGCAAAAGCGGTGCCAACGCGCCCGACACCAGGCGGCCGAAAGAACCGCTGGAGGCGTATCCGCTTGAATCACTGAAAATGGTCGGTACGCTTTCGCAGAAAAACGTCAATTACGCACTGGTGCGCGCGGACAACAGCTTGTACCGCGTAAAGGCAGGGAATTACATGGGGCAGGATTTCGGCATCATTACCGAAATTACCGACGCCCAGATCAATCTCAAAGAGCTGGTGCAGGATGCATCCGGCGACTGGACTGAGCGCAAGGTTG
The DNA here is from genome assembly GCA_016649475.1 of Burkholderiales bacterium. Lineage (GTDB taxonomy): Bacteria > Pseudomonadota > Gammaproteobacteria > Burkholderiales > SG8-39 > 2-12-FULL-64-23. The sequence continues at coordinate 10,074 of JAENXP010000002.1, forward strand.
CGCTGCAGTTACTAGAGACCGGCGAGGCAAAACGAAGGTGAGGATATCCATGGCAAAAATTCTCGGTGTATTCGGTTTCTTTACCGCATCCCTTTGGGCTGCTGCGGCGTTGGCGCAGGCGCCGCTGAATAGCGTCGAAGTCTTCAACGTGTCACAGCAAAGTGGAAAGGTCATCATAAAGCTTACGCTCAAGGCGCCGCTCAAGTCGCCTCCGGGTAGCTTCACCATAGCCAACCCGGCGCGTATCGCGTTCGATTTTCCCAACACCGTGAATGGTCTCGGGCGCAACAGCCAGAACATCCGCGAAGGCGAGCTTACGAGCATGAATATGGTACAGGCGGGGGAGCGCACGCGCATGGTGCTGAACCTGCGCCAGCTTGTCGGATATGACACACAGGTCGATGGTAAGAACCTGATGATCATTCTCGCCGGCGCACCTGCGGCCAGCGCCGGCGGGGCCGCGGTTACCCATTTCGTCGAGGCCAATCCGGCCGATACGCGCACCACGGTGCGCGATATCGATTTCCGCCGCGGCAAGAATGGCGAAGGCCGTATCGTTGTCGATCTCTCTGACAGCTCCACTGGCATAGATATTCGCGCGCAGGGACAAAACCTGGTAATCGATTTCTTTAAGACTTCGCTGCCGGACAAACTGCGCCGGCGACTGGACGTAACCGATTTCGCCACGCCGGTGCAGTCGATCAACACTTTTGGCCAAGGCGAGAACGTGCGTATGGTGATCACGCCCATGGGTCTGTGGGAGCATAGTGCCTACCAAACAGATACCCAGTTCGTGGTCGAGGTAAAACAGATCGTTCAGGACCCGAACAAGTTGACGCAGGGCAGTAAAGTCGGCTTTAGCGGCGAGAAACTGTCGCTCAACTTCCAGAATGTCGAAGTGCGCAGCGTGCTCAGTGTAATCGCTGATTTCACCGACCTAAACATCATTACCAGCGATGCGGTGGGCGGAAGCCTTACCTTGCGATTGAAGGACGTGCCCTGGGACCAGGCGCTGCAGATCATACTCGACACACGCGGCCTGGACATGCGCAAGAACGGCAACGTGATATGGATCGCGCCGCGTGACGAACTTGCGACAAAGGAAAAGCTGACACTGGAGGCGCGCCAGCAGATTGGTGAACTGGAGGCTGTGCATACCGAAAGCTTCGTGCTCAACTACCAGAAAGCGCAGGACGTACAGGCCCTGCTGTCTTCTGCGAATCAAAAAGTATTGTCCAAGCGCGGCAGCGCAGTGGTCGACGCGCGCACCAATACCGTCTTCGTGCAGGACGTGCCCAACCGCCTCGAGGAAGTGCGCAAGCTGATTGCTCAGATCGACGTGGCCGTGCGCCAGGTCATGATAGAAGCGCGTATCGTCGAGGCAAACGATACGTTCAGCAAGAATCTGGGGGCGAAGCTTGGCTACAATTCGACGAAACAGGGCGGGCAACGCATTCTCGGCCCCAGCGCGCGCTACACCTTGGGCGGCGATCTCACTACCACCGGACAGTACACGTTTAGTGATACCGGTCAGCAATTGGTTCCGGGAACGCCGGACATTTCGGCGAACCCGAACGTTAACCTGCCGGCCACAGGACTGGGCGGTTTCGCCGCCAGCACGATCTCCACGATTCTGTTCAACAAGGACTTTACCCAGTTCATTTCCATGGAACTGTCGGCGCTGGAAGCGGACGGCAAGGGCAAGATAATCTCCAGCCCCCGGGTGTTGACCGGAGATAAGGTCGAAGCAATTATCGAGCAGGGTACGGAGCTACCGTATCAATCGGCGACTTCGAGCGGTGCCACCAGCGTGTCCTTCCGCAAGGCCAACCTGAGCCTGAAGGTGAAGCCGCAAATCACGCCCGACGGCAATATCATTATGACGCTGGACATCAACAAGGATTCGGTCGGACAGGTGACGGCGGCGGGCTTCGCCATCGACACCAAGCACGTCAAGACCGAAGTGTTGGTGGAAAACGGCGGCACAGTGGTGATCGGCGGAATTTTCAGCCAGGACGAACGCAACACGACCACCAAGGTACCGTTCTTCGGCGACTTGCCGGTGCTGGGCTATCTTTTCAAGAACAACACCAAACAAGACAACAAGACCGAACTGCTGGTGTTCATCACGCCGCGCATCGTGGACGATCGCCTTACCGTACGCTGATTGCTTCTTCGTTGTGCTGCAAAAGAGCCGGGCTTCCGGCTCTTTTTTTTGGATTCGGCACAAAGCGCCTCGCACACGGGCTTGCACCACAACCGCGCGGCGAGCCCGAGTCGGGTGAGTGCTGCTAGAATGACAGTGTGAAAACCTCGGAAAACATATTTCTCGTCGGACTGATGGGTGCTGGAAAAACCACGGTGGGCAGGCAGCTCGCCGCCGAGCTTGCCAAGGCCTTCCACGATACAGACCATGAGGTCGAGCGCCGCACTGGCGTGAAAATATCTCTCGTATTCGAGATCGAGGGTGAAGCCGGCTTTCGCTTGCGAGAAAAGCAGGTAGTCGATCAGTTGACGCAGCTCGCCAACGTGGTGCTGGCCACTGGCGGGGGCGCCGTGCTTGACGCCGATAACCGCAAGTGCCTCGTAGACCGCGGCGTGGTCGTGTATCTGCACGGCTTAGCCAAGGATTTGTGGCACCGCACCCGGCACGACAAGTCGCGGCCGCTGCTGCAAGGCGCCGATCCGCTGGCGAAACTGCAGTGCCTTTACGAGCAGCGTGATCCGCTTTACCGCGAGGTTGCCGACATCGTCGTCGATACCGGGCGCCAGAGCGCGCGCGCTCTTCTTCACCAACTGCTGCCACAATTGCGCGAGCGATGCAAACTCTCCGCGTAGAACTGGGCGAGCGCGCCTACCCGATTCACATCGGCGAGCATCTACTGTCCGATGCGGGGCTGGTCACGCCGCACCTGGATCTGCCCAAGATCGCCATCGTAACCAACACCACGGTCGGGCCCCTGTATCTGGAGAGGCTGAGCCAGGCCTTACTAGCCCAAGGGGTGGAGGTGATCAGCATCGTGCTCGACGATGGCGAGCGCTATAAAGACTGGGCTACCCTCAACCGCATCTACGACGCACTGCTCGAGAGTCGCTGCGAGCGCAAGACCACGATTATCGCGCTGGGCGGGGGCGTCATCGGCGACCTCGCCGGTTTTGCCGCTGCGACCTACATGCGCGGCATCCCCTTTATCCAGGTTCCGACCACCTTGCTCGCCCAGGTGGACTCCTCCATCGGCGGCAAGACCGGGATCAATCACCCGCAGGGCAAGAACATGATCGGCGCGTTCTATCAGCCGCGCCTGGTGCTGGCCGATACGGCGGTACTTGCGACCTTGCCCCCGCGCGAACTGTCGGCGGGCCTGGCCGAGGTGATCAAGCACGGCCTCGTCCGCGACGAGGGGTTCGTCGCCTGGCTGGAACGGAACGTGGAGCAATTGCTGGCCTGCGATCCGCAGGCTCTGGCGCACGCGGTGCGCTGCTGCTGCGAGATCAAGGCCGCAGTGGTGGCCGAGGATGAGCGCGAGACCGGGGTGCGTGCGCTGCTTAACTTTGGCCATACCTTCGGGCATGCCATCGAATCAGGCCTCGGCTACGGCAATTGGCTCCACGGCGAGGCGGTGGCTGCGGGTATGGTTATGGCTGCCGACCTGTCGCGCCGCATGGGTTACATCGAGCAGGCCGACGTCGACCGCATTCTTGTCTTGCTCAAACGTGCTGGCTTGCCCGTAGCCCAGCCGGGCTTGACGCCTGAACGCTTGTTGGAACTGATGGCGCTGGACAAGAAGACCGAAGGCGGCCAGCTTCGCTTTGTCCTGCTGGACCGAATCGGCTCCGCCTCGGTCCGCGGCAAGGTGCCGGCGGCTCTGCTGCAGGAGACCATGGCGGTCCACGCCGTGGATTGAGCATCCCCGCCTAGCCCTCCGGTTAAGCTAAGCGCTTGAAGCGATACGAGTGCGCAGGTAAAATTGCTAGTTCCGCCGGAAAAATCGCGTGGCTTGCCGGTCATCGCGCGCGAACTTCCGAAACCCATATTGCAGCTAAAGGTGCGAGCGTGACCCATCAAGCCTTACCACCCCATAATCCGCCCGCGGCACAAGGGTTGTACGACCCCGCCAACGAACATGACGCCTGCGGCGTCGGCTTTGTCGCCAACATCAAGGGCGCGAGAAGTCACGGCATCATCGATCAAGGCCTGTTGATCCTCAAGAATTTGGCTCACCGCGGCGCAGTCGGGGCCGATCCACTCGCGAGCGACGGCTCCGGTATCCTGATCCAGATCCCCGACCGGTTCTTGCGCGAGGAAATGGCCGCGCAGGGGGTACAGCTTCCGCCCGTAGGCCAGTACGGCGTGGGCATGGTGTTTCTGCCCCAGGAACCGGCCTCGCGGCTCGCCTGTGAATACGAGATCGAGCGCGCAATCAAGGACGAGCAGCAGGTCTTGCTGGGCTGGCGCGACGTACCTCGCGACAGTTCCGGGCTGGGAGAATCCGGGAAAAAGATAGAGCCAGTGGTGCGCCAGGTGTTCATCGGCCGCGGCGGCGACGTGACGGTGACCGACGCACTCGAGCGCAAGCTTTACATCATTCGCAAGGTGTCGGGCCACGCCACCCAGGCGCTGGGACTCAAGCACGGCAAGGAATTCTACGTGGCGTCGATGTCGGCGCGTACGCTGGTGTACAAGGGTTTGCTGCTCGCCGACCAGGTAGGCAAGTACTACAAGGATTTGCAGGATGAGCGCGTGGTATCGGCCCTGGCGCTGGTGCATCAGCGTTTCTCCACCAATACCTTCCCCACCTGGGATCTGGCGCATCCGTTCCGCATGATCGCGCACAACGGCGAGATCAATACCCTGCGCGGGAACGTCAACTGGATCCGCGCGCGGCAGCAGGCGATCTCCAGCCCCATTCTCGACACGGACCTGAACAAGGTCTGGCCGCTGATCTATGACGGCCAGTCGGACTCGGCCTCCTTCGACAACGTGCTCGAACTTCTGGTGATGGCAGGCTATTCCCTCGCGCACGCCATGATGATGCTCATCCCCGAGGCCTGGGAAAAGCACAACACCATGGACGACAGCCGGCGCGCCTTCTACGAATATCATGCGGCGATGATGGAGCCCTGGGACGGCCCCGCGGCGGTCGCGTTCAGCGACGGCCGTCAAATCGGCGCCACGCTGGACCGTAACGGGCTGCGGCCGGCGCGATATATCGTTACCGATGACGATCTGGTCATCATGGCGTCCGAGGCCGGTGTGCTGCCGATCCCCGAGGAAAGAATCGTCAAGAAATGGCGCCTGCAGCCGGGAAAAATGTTCCTTATCGACGTCGAGCGCGGGCGCATCATCGACGACAAGGAACTGAAGGAAACCCTGGCGGCGGCGAAGCCCTACCGCGAGTGGATCGAGCGCATCCGCATCAGGCTCGACGAAGTGGAAAGCGAGAAGCAGCAGCCCGAGCGCTCGGAGGTATCGCTGCTCGATCGGCAGCAGGCGTTCGGCTACACCCAGGAGGAGCTCAAGTTTCTGATGTTGCCGATGGCCGCGAACGGAGAAGAAGCCATCGGCTCCATGGGCAACGACTCGCCGCTGGCGGTGCTGTCGAACAAGAACAAGACCATGTACCACTATTTCAAACAGCTGTTCGCCCAGGTGACCAACCCGCCGATCGATCCGATCCGTGAGGACCTGGTGATGAGCCTGGTGAGCTTTATCGGGCCGAAACCGAACCTGCTGGGCATCGACGAGATCAATCCGCCTATCCGGCTCGAAGTCAGCCAGCCGATACTGGATTTCTACGAGATGGACAAAATCCGCCACATCGACCGCAACACTGAGGGCAAGTTCAAGTCCTTCGAACTCGATGTCACCTATCCCGTAGCCTGGGGGCACGAGGCGATCGAGGCGCGCCTGGCGAGCCTGTGCGCCCAGGCCGAGGACGCGGTTCGCGCCGGCTACAGCATCATTATCATCTCCGACCGCCGTCTGGATCGCGACAATGTCGCGATTACGACGCTGCTGGCGCTATCGGCAGTGCACCAGCATCTGGTAACCAAGGGCCTGCGTACCAGTGCCGGCTTGGTAGTGGAAACCGGTTCGGCGCGCGAGGTGCACCATTTCGCCCTGCTTGCCGGTTATGGGGCGGAAGCGATCCACCCCTACCTTGCGCTCGAGTCTTTGCTCGCGATGCAGGATCTGCTACCCGCCGGCGTCGACGGCGGCAAAGCGATCAGGAATTACGTCAAGGCCGTCGGCAAGGGCCTGTTGAAAGTCATGTCGAAGATGGGCATTTCCACCTACATGTCCTATACCGGTGCGCAGATATTCGAGGCGGTGGGCCTGTCGCGCGAACTGGTTGCCAAGTACTTCACCGGCACCGCGTCCAATGTAGAGGGCATCGGCCTGTTCGAAGTGGCCGAGGAGAAGATACGCCTGCACCGGCAGGCGTTCGGCGCCGATCCGGTGCTGGCCAATGCGCTCGATGCGGGCGGCGAGTATGCATTTCGCATCCGCGGCGAGGAGCACATGTGGACACCGGAGGCGATCGCCAAGCTGCAGCATGCGACCAGGCAGTCGAGTTTCGACACTTACAAGGAATACGCGCGGATCATCAACGACCAGTCCAATCGTCACATGACCTTCCGCGGTCTGTTCGAGTTCAAGTTCGGGCAGCCGGTTCCGATAGAAGAGGTCGAACCGGCCAAGGAGATCGTCAAGCGCTTTGCCACCGGCGCCATGTCCCTGGGATCGATTTCGACCGAGGCGCATACCACGCTCGCCATAGCGATGAACCGCATTGGCGGCAAATCCAACACCGGCGAAGGCGGCGAGGATCAGCGCCGCTTTGCGCCGGTGAAATCCGGCGAAACGCTCGCCTCGCGCTTAGGCCGGCAAAACGTCGAGCGCGACCTGGTGCTCGAGGAGGGCGACTCGCTGCGCTCCAAGATCAAGCAAGTCGCCTCAGGGCGCTTTGGCGTCACTGCGGAGTATCTGGCGAGCGCCGACCAGATCCAGATCAAGATGGCCCAGGGCGCCAAGCCCGGCGAAGGTGGCCAGTTGCCGGGGCACAAGGTTTCCGAGTACATCGCGCAGGTTCGTTTCTCGGTGCCCGGTGTGGGCCTGATTTCGCCGCCGCCGCATCACGATATTTATTCGATCGAGGATCTGGCGCAGTTGATACACGACCTGAAGAACGCCAACCCCACGGCTTCGATCAGCGTCAAACTCGTATCCGAGGTCGGCGTAGGCACAGTGGCTGCGGGCGTTTCCAAGGCCAAGGCAGACCACGTCACGATTTCCGGCCATGATGGCGGCACCGGTGCTTCGCCCTGGTCCTCGATCAAGCACGCCGGCACGCCCTGGGAGCTGGGCCTTGCGGAAACGCAGCAGACGCTGGTCTTGAACCGGCTGCGCGGCCGCATTGCGGTCCAGGTCGACGGCCAGATCAAGACCGGACGCGATGTCGTGATCGGCGCCATGCTCGGCGCCGATGAGTTCGGCTTCGCCACTGCTCCGCTGGTGGCCGAGGGTTGCATCATGATGCGCAAATGCCACCTCAATACCTGTCCGGTGGGCGTGGCCACGCAGGATCCCGTGTTGCGCAGAAAATTCCAGGGCAAGCCCGAGCACGTGGTCAACTTCTTCTTCTACGTTGCCGAAGAGGCGCGTGAAATCATGGCCCAGCTCGGCGTGCGCAGCATGAACGAGCTGATCGGACGCGCCGACTTGCTGGAAATGAAACGGGGCATTGAGCACTGGAAGGCAAAGGGGCTGGATTTTTCGCGCATTTTCCAACAGCCTCAGGTTGGTCCGGAGGTTGCGCGTTACAAATGCGAAGAGCAGAACCACGGGCTCGAGGGTGCGCTCGATCATCGGCTGATCGAGCTGGCGAAGCCGGCGCTGGAACACGGCCAGGCGGTCGCGATAGACATGCCGATCCGCAATATCAACCGCACGGTCGGCACCATGTTGTCATGGGAAGTCGCGCGGCGCCATGGCCATGCCGGCCTGCCCGAGGACACCATACGCATCAAGTTCGCTGGCAGCGCCGGACAAAGCTTTGGCGCGTTTCTGGCGCATGGCATCACGCTCGACCTGATCGGCGATACCAACGATTACTGCGGCAAAGGTTTGTCCGGCGGGCGCATCACGGTGCAGCCCTCACCCAAGTTTCGCGGCGATCCGGCGCAGAACATCATAGTCGGCAACACCGTCCTGTACGGCGCGATTGCGGGCGAGGCCTACTTCCGCGGCGTCGCCGGCGAACGCTTTGCGGTGCGCAACTCGGGCGTAAGCGCTGTGGTTGAAGGCACGGGCGACCACGGCTGCGAATACATGACCGGCGGAACGGTGGTGGTGCTGGGGATGACCGGGCGCAATTTCGCCGCTGGAATGTCCGGCGGCATTGCCTACGTGCTCGACGAGGACGGAACTTTTGCCCAGCGCTGTAACGCGTCCATGGTACAGCTGGAACCTGTGCTCGCCAAAGCGGAGCAGGAGGGCAAACTCGAACGCGGCCTGTGGCATCTGGGACAGGCCGACGAAGCCGTACTCAAGCGCCTGGTGGAGAATCATGCAAAATACACCGGCAGCACGCGGGCGAAAAAGGTGATCAGCGGCTGGGCGCAATATCGCGGTAAGTTCATCAAAATATTCCCGCATGAGTACCGGCGCGCGCTCGGCGATCTGGCCGCCAAGGGCGGCAAGATCGCGGCTTGAACCGAAACAACAGCGACTTCCACGGACAAGAAGGATTTCAGGATATTCCGAGCGTAATGCGGTCGCCATGCACCGGCCTCGCGCTCTGTAGCGAAACGCATCTGGATTAGGGACTAAGGTAAATGGGCAAGGTAACCGGTTTCATGGAGTTCCGGCGGCTGCAGGAGGCGAGTGAAGCGCCCGAGTCGCGCAAGAAGCATTACCACGAATTCGTGGAGCACCTGTCCGACCAGAATGCTGGGGTGCAGGGCGCGCGTTGCATGGACTGCGGCACACCTTTTTGTACCAGCGGCTGTCCGGTCAACAATATCATTCCCGACTGGAACGACATGGTCTACAAGCAGAACTGGCGCGAGGCGCTGGAGACGCTGCATTCGACCAACAACTTCCCGGAATTCACCGGCCGCGTTTGTCCGGCGCCGTGCGAGGCGGCCTGCACGCTCAATATCAACAACGACCCGGTGGGCATCAAATCGATCGAACATGCCATTGTCGACAAGGGTTGGGAGATGGGCTGGGTGCTGCCTTTACCGCCCCAGCAAAAGAGCGGCAAGAAGGTCGCGGTAGTCGGCTCGGGGCCAGCCGGGCTGGCCTGCGCGCAGCAACTGGCGCGTGCCGGGCACGACGTGGTGCTGTACGAGAAGAGCGACCGCATCGGCGGCTTGTTGCGCTATGGCATCCCCGACTTCAAGCTGGAAAAGCACCTGATCGACCGGCGCGTCGAACAGATGCGCGCCGAAGGTGTGGAGTTCAGGGCGAACCAGGCTGTTGGCGGACGCGGCAAGAATGCACTGCCGGCGAAAAAGCTGCTGCAGGAATTTGACGCCGTGGTCGTCTCGGGCGGCGCGGAGCATCCGCGCGACCTGCCGGTACCCGGGCGCGAATTGAACGGGGTGCATTTCGCCATGGAATTCCTGCCGCAGCAGAACAAGGCGGTGGCGGGCGACAAGGTTGCAGGGCAAATAAAAGCGAGTGGCAAGCACGTGGTGGTCATCGGCGGCGGCGATACCGGGTCGGATTGCGTCGGCACGTCCAATCGCCAGGGCGCGGCTTCGGTGACCCAGTTCGAGTTGCTGCCGCAGCCGCCGGCGCAGGAAAACAAGGCACTTGTCTGGCCCGACTGGCCGATCAAGTTGCGCACTTCCAGTTCGCACGAGGAGGGTTGCGAGCGCGACTGGTCAGTGGCGACTAAGCGTTTCGAGGGCGCAGACGGGAAGGTAAAGAAGCTGATCGCGGCGCGCGTCGAATGGAAGGACGGCAAGATGGCCGAGGTCCCGGGCTCCGAATTTGAAATGAAAGCGGATCTGGTGCTGCTCGCCATGGGCTTCCTCGGCCCGGTGCAACAAGGATTGATAGAGGAACTTGCGCTGGAACAGGATGCGCGCAGCAACGTCAAGGCTGCGACCGATGGCTCGGGCTGCTACGTCACTTCAAATCCCAAGGTGTTCGCCGCCGGCGACATGCGCCGCGGCCAATCGCTGGTGGTCTGGGCGATACGCGAAGGGCGCCAATGCGCGCGCGCGGTGGACGAGTTTCTGATGGGGACTTCCGATCTGCCGCGCTAGCGCTTGCATTGGCGATCGGGAATGACCTGGCAATAGATGACAGGTGCGGGGCGCGCTATTCAAGCTTCAGATTACGCGCTCGCGAACATAGTAGGTAACGGCGACTTCCGCAACGATCCTCACCGGCCAGAATGCCGGTTCGACTTGTGGCCGGTAGTTCTTGGTGAGCAGAGGGAACCAAGGCGCGCGCGGCCTGAAATGCTTCGATCGAGCCGCGATTGGCAACTTCCGGAGCCCCGCGCGACAGGGCGAGCGCAGACACCCGCGTGGTATCATTTCCGCCACTCCCAGTAACCTTAGAGGCTGTTTCAGAAGTGCCGAAGCCGCCCCTGACTTAGGTGGCGTGAGGGGCCGAGGAAGGGTTGAAATCCTTCCGCACCCGCTATGCCCCTGAATTTGAGATGGACGCTACTCCATGAACATCGTCATTCTCGCCGCCGGCCAGGGCAAGCGCATGCACTCGGACCTGCCCAAGGTGCTGCATCCGCTGGCGGGCAGGCCGCTACTCGCGCATGTGATCGCCACAGCGCGCAGCCTGGAGCCCGGCGTCATTTGCATCGTCTACGGCCACGGCGGTGAGCGCGTGCGCGAGGCATTCGTGCAGCCCGACCTGGTCTGGGCAAGGCAGGAGCCGCAGCTCGGCACCGGCCACGCTCTGGCGCAAGCCCTGCCGCACCTGAATCCGAAAACCCCGACCCTGGTGCTGTACGGAGACGTGCCGCTCACCCGGACGCAAACACTGCAGGCCTTGTATCAGGCGGCGGGCCAGGACCTGGCGCTGCTCACGGTCGAACTCGACGACCCGCACGGTTATGGCCGCATCGTGCGCAGCCGCGGCAAGGTCAGGCGCATCGTCGAGGAAAAGGACGCAAGTGCACCCGAGCGCGCGCTGCGAGAAATCAACACCGGCATCATGGTGCTGCCGACCGCACGGCTGAAAACCTGGCTCGCGGGTTTGCGCAACAAGAACGCGCAGCAGGAGTATTACCTCACCGACGTGGTCGCGGCCGCGGTGGCGGACAAGGTGCCGGTCAACTCGGCCGCGCCTGCCGCGGTCTGGGAAACCCTGGGCGTCAACAGCAAATCGCAGCTGGCCGAGCTCGAGCGCACATTCCAGCGCAATGTAGCCGCCAGATTGATGCAGGACGGTGTCACGCTGTCCGATCCGGCGCGTATCGACGTGCGCGGTAGTCTTGCATGCGGGCGCGACGTGACGATAGACGTCAACTGCATATTCGAGGGCGAGGTGGTGCTCGGCGAGGGCGTCAGCGTTGGCGCGCACTGCGTGCTGCGCGACGTAAAGGTCGCCGCGGGCACGCGCATCGAACCTTTCTGTCACCTGGAGCAAGCCGACGTCGGCGCGCGTTGCCGCATCGGCCCGTATGCGCGGCTGCGCCCCGGCGCCACGCTCGCCGAGGAAGTGCATATCGGCAATTTCGTCGAAGTGAAGGCGAGCCAGATTGCGGCGCGTTCCAAGGCGAATCACCTTGCCTATATTGGAGACACCACGGTGGGGCGCGACGTCAACATCGGCGCCGGCACCATCACCTGCAATTACGACGGCGCCAACAAGCATCGCACCATCATCGAGGACGAGGTATTCATCGGCTCGGACACACAGCTGGTGGCGCCGGTGCGGGTAGGCAGAGGCGCTACGCTGGGTGCAGGCACCACGCTGACCAAGGACGCGCCCGAGGGGGCGCTGACCGTGTCGCGCGCG
>JAENXP010000350.1 GCA_016649475.1 Burkholderiales bacterium
GGCTGTTGGGTATGTGTTGGATCTTGGTCATGGCTGTTTCTTCCCTTCGCGCACGCCGCGCAGTCTCCAAGCCCGAACGAGGACGGCATGATACTCTGATTCGCACCTTGCACCTTGCACCTTGCGCCTGGACCGGTCACCGGCGTTCACCGGGACGGAGTATCGTCCGTGCATCGCGCAGTCCGTGCATCGCGCAATTGCCGGAAAACCCGGCTTCATGATAGCGTACCGTTTCCAGTTATCGCACAAGTATCGATGCGCCGTCGCACGTCGCATTTTCGAGCGTCGAAGGAGTCAGTCTGTGCGCGTTACGGCTAAAAGGGGAGCGTTATGCCCGTGATCGTACGCAATACCGCCAGCGGCGATATCGAGGGGATTCGAGAACTTCAAAAACGAATCTATCCGACCATACCGCCGTGGTCACCCGCGCATTTCGAGCAACAACTGGAGACCTTTCCTGCGGGTCAGGTCGTCGCCTTGTTCGACGGCAGAGTCGTGGGCTCCGCGAGCTCCCTCATAGTGCATTGGCATGACTACGGCCTGGAGCACAACTGGAAGGAGGTGACAGGAAACGGCTTGTTCAGCACCCACGATCCCGACGGGAGAACCCTGTACGGCGCTGAAGTGTTTGTCGATCCGACTGTCCGGCGCCGCGGCATAGGACGCTCGCTCTATGCTGCGCGCCGGCGCCTGTGCCGCGAGTTGAACTTGAAGCGGATTATCGCGGCCGGCCGCCTTCCGGGATTCCACCGCCATGCGCAGAATATGGACGCAACTACCTACGCCATGAAAGTAATCTGGGGCGACATCGATGATCCGGTACTGCGCTTTCAGCTGCGCGAGGGCTTTCAGTTTTGCGGGGTCGTCGACGGCTATATTCCGGAGGACGCTGAATCATGCGGTCACGCCGCGCTGATCGCATGGCTCAATCTGCTCTACCGCAGTTCGGCAACCCGACCCCAGTCGCGCCGGTAGGGACGGCGCAAGGCACGGAAACGGGTGGAAGGCTGGCACGCACGGCTTGGCTAAGGGGGCGCAAGGTCCTACAATCGGCCGCAGCAGTTCAACAACGGGCGGGTCCAGACGATGTCGGATGATTTCGTCGACTATGTGATGGAGTTGTTCGGGCCATTCGGCACCGTCGGGGTGCGCCGCATGTTCGGCGGCCACGGCGTGTACCTGGATGGGCTGATGTTCGCCATCGTGTCCGAGGACACGCTCTATCTCAAGGCGGACGAGATGAATCGCATCGAGTTCCAGCAGGCGGGTTGCGAGGTTTTTGGCTACACGCGCAAGGGCAAACGCGCCACGCTCAATTTTTTTCGGGCGCCGGAGGATGCGATGGAGTCACCCGAGCTGATGCTGCCCTGGGCGCGCACCGCCTACGCCGCAGCCCTGCGCACGAATGCGAAAAAGCAGGCCGCCGGGCAAGCGAAAGCAGCCAGAAATGTCGCGCCGCGAAAGCAAACCGAACCGCGGACGGAGGCAACGTCCGTAAAGAAGAGAAAGACAGTCAAAAAGAAGACCACCGGCCCGGCAAAGCCGCGCAGGCGCGGCGCGCGGGTGCGATGAACAAACGACGCTTTGCCCGTCGCGAGGATCTGGGCCTGACAAAAGCCGAGTTCGCGATTCTCAGACGCCTCAACACACCGGAGAAGATCCAGGCTTACCTTGACGCAATTCCGCAGAATTTCGAAATCGGCGGCGAAACCTGCCTGTCGGTGCGCGAAGCCCTGAAACAGCGCCGCGCGCTGTGCATCGAGGGTGCCATGATCGCCGCCGCCGCGCTATGGGTGCATGGGGAGCCGCCGCTGCTGATGGACCTCAAAGCGACGCGCGACTACGACCATATCGTGACGCTGTTTCGCCGCGACGGATGCTGGGGAGCAATGTCCAAGACCAACCATCCAGTGCTGCGCTGGCGCGATCCGGTGTACCGCAGCCTGCGCGAGATCGCGATGTCCTATTTTCACGAGTACTGCAATAGACGCCACCAGAAAACGCTGCGCAGCTACTCCGTCGCCTTCGATATGCGCCGGCTGGACCCTGCATCATGGGTGACGCAGACGAAAAGCTGCTGGGATGTCGGCTGGGCGCTGGACGCGACGCGGCACTATCCGCTGATCACCAAGAGACAGGTAAAGCTGCTGCGCCTGCGCGATCCGCTCGAGCGCGAAGCGCAGAAGCTGCGGCATCACAAGCCACCGCGCGGGCGCTGAACCGCGTCCCGTCGCAGCGGTCAAGTTCGACCGTGCACCCTGACGACACCTTCAATTCAGGTTTTGCGCCGGTTGGCCTCCAGCCAGCCGTCGACCAGTGCGACGGTGCGGTCGACCACATCGGAGTGCATGCCTTTTTGCGCCCCTATGGTCTGCACCAGCCGGTCGGTCCGCTCGATATTGGGCGCGCCCGCGGCCAGAGCGCGCGCCGCGGAGGACGGGCTACCCAGCGATTGCGCTGCGGTGGCGTATTTTTCGAACGGCACCATGTCCTTCTCGGACGCCCCCATGGAAATGCACAACTTCGCCACCCAGTTGTAGACCGAGCGCGATGCTTCGATGTCGCCATGCACCGCGTCCTTGATGGGTATCATCCCGTCCTTTTGCACACAGCGATAGTTTCCGGCCAGCAGCATGCTCCATTTCGCCAGCGGCACAAAGATGGAATCGTGCACCTTGAGTTTGACCGGCAATTCGATCTTGCCATCGCCGCAGTCGAAGCGGACGGCTTCGATATCCGCCTCGAGCTGGCGCAGGATGGCGGTATGCGCGTCCGAATCGAAACGAGCCGATTTGAAATTGGTCGGCAGCCTCACCTGCAGCACATTGACCTTCTCTTCCGGCGGGCGGAAAGCCTGCGGGTCCGGACTGCACAGAGTCATCAGCTTCGGGTCGAAGCTGTCCCACACGGCGGGATCGGTATAGCAGCCGCGGCACGCGGCGGGATCGAGGCCGGGAATGCGCGCGAGATAAGGCAGCGGCGGGATGTTCATGATCGACATGCAGGGAACCTTGGCTTTCGCGACTGCGTCCAACAACTCGCGCACACCGGGCGATCGATACTGCGGCTCCTGCATGGCCAATGCGACCAGGTCAAAATCCGCCGGATTGAACGCAGTGGTGCCGCCGGCAGACAATTGCCCCGGAAGCTTCTTCGAGTTGACCTCCACGAGCCCGTCGCGACCCTTTACCGGCAGCCGCACGATGGCGCCTTCCTGATTGATCAAATCCGCCTCGGCGGGTAGACACACGAGTTTTACCGTGTGTCCCGCCAGCGCCAGTTTGGTTCCCAATAGCGAACCGTAGGAAGCGCCCATGATCAGAATTTTGTAGGTGGTACCCATAAGAAACTCCTCTTTCCTGTCGTGTCAAAAAATGGTTGGGGATGTCGAATCCGAATTGCGGATTCGGTCCCGACGCAGTTCTGGTCCGCGGCATAGTTCGCATTGTTCGACCGCTCGTGGCCAGGCAATCGGCAATACCACCCCCGATCCGAGGGCGCGCAAAGCTCATCTGCGAGCTCAATGTAGCTTGATACAACTATTGCCAATTCGCGGCATTGATCGAAAGCAATAATTCGTCCGAAAGCCGCAGTCGCGGAATTTCGCGATGCGCAATGGCACCCTGCCAGCGCCTGAACACCTGCTGCGGCGGACGGCCAGCCTGCGCGCACGACGCCGCGCGGGCTGTCGCGGGTCAGTCCGCCAGGCCGGCGAACAATGGTGTGCTCAGGTAGCGTTCGCCGAACGAGGGAATGACCACCACGATCAGCTTTCCCTTGTTATCGGCGCGCCGTGCTACTTCGAGCGCCGCCCACACGGCAGCGCCGGACGAGATGCCCACCAGTAGCCCTTCTTCCCGCGCCATGCGCCGGGCGAGATTCATCGCGTCGTCGTTCTTCACGCGCACGATCTCGTCGTAGA
>JAENXP010000287.1 GCA_016649475.1 Burkholderiales bacterium
GATGAAACCCTGAATGGCTTTGCCGGACTCGGCGACCAGAAACAGGCGTTGGCGGGTGCGCCCGCCGCCATAGCGGTGGAACAGTTCGTACCAGTAATCCGTTTTCTCCAGCCCTGTCGCCTCGGCGTCGATGGCGATCACCTCTCCCAGATCCGCCGCCTCTGCCGGGCGCACGCGCAATTCCGGGGCGTCCTGCGTCTGAGATTTATTCATATAACCTTCCCGGACCTCAGGAAGCCCGCGGTTTCGGTGAAAAGGCTGATCTGGATCAAAAAACGCATTTAAGTACCAGAATACCATATAATTCGGTTTCAAGGCATGCCAGGGTGCTGACCCTGTGCCGATAGAACTGAGTGCGATCGCGCCGAAGGTGCTGCATCCAAGAAGAACCGGGCGGGCAAGCGGTGGCGCTTCCAACCACACATGAGGAGGTATGATGAAATCCACGCAGGCGAAAAACAGTTTCAAGCGCGGCCTGGCCGCAGTTGCCGCAGCCTTCACCTTGATTGCCGGTTCGGCCATGGCGGCCGAGCCGATCAAGATCGGTTCCTTCCTGTCGGTGACCGGCGGTGCGGCGTTCCTGGGCGATCCGGAGCAGAAGACGCTCGAACTCTACGTCGAAAAAGTCAACGCCGCAGGCGGCGTGCTCGGCAGACAGCTGCAACTGATCGCCTACGATTCGGCCGGCGACGCGGAAAAGGCGCGTACTTTCGTCAAGCGCCTGATCGAGCAGGACAAGGTCGATGTCATCGTCGGCGGTTCCACCACCGGTGAAACCATGGCCGTGGTGCCCCTGGTTGAAGCTGCGCAAGTTCCGTTCATATCCCTCGCGGGCGCAGTGGTCATAGTCGAACCGGTGAAGAAATGGGTGTTCAAGACTCCGCATACCGACCGCATGGCATGCGAGAAGATTTTCATCGACATGCAGTCGCGCAAGTTCTCCAAGATCGCACTCATTTCCGGGCCTGGTGGCTTCGACAAGTCGATGCGCGGCCAATGCCTGGGCGTGGCGAAAAAATACAACGTGGAAGTGGTCGCCGACGAGACTTATGGCAAGGGCGACACCGACATGACCGCCCAGCTCACCAAGATCAAGAATACGGCCGGGGTGCAGGCCGTGCTCAATGCGGGCTTCGGACAGGGGCCGGCGATCGTGACCAAGAATTACCGCCAGATCGGCATCAACGTGCCGCTGTACCAGTCGCACGGCGTCGCTTCCAAGGAGTTCATCAAGCTCGCAGGTGCGGCAGCCGAGGGTGTGCGCCTGCCGGCCGCTGCCTTGCTGGTCGCTGAATCTTTGCCGGCGAACGACCCGCAGCGCCCGGTCGTGGTGGCCTACAAGAAGGAGTACGAGTCGCGCTTCAAGTCGGAAGTATCGACCTTCGGTGGACACGCCTACGATGGCTTGTATCTGGTCGTCGAAGCGATGAAAAAGGCGGGCAGCGCTGACAAGGCCAAGGTGCGCGATGCGCTTGAAGGCGTGAACGGCTTCATGGGCACGGCAGGCGTGTTCAATATGTCCGCCAGCGACCACATGGGCCTCGATCTGAGCGCGTTCCGCATGCTCGAAGTCAAGGGCGGGAACTGGACGCTAGTCAAGTAGGCCTTACCCGGTGGCGATGGGGGAGGCGGACGCGGCATGAGCGCGCAGTTCATGCAGTATCTGCTCACCGGTCTTACGGTGGGCGCGATCTACGCATTGGTCGCGCTCGGCTTCTCCATCATTTTCAATGCCAGCCACGTGATCAACTTCGCCCAGGGCGAATTCGTCATGATCGGCGGTATGACAACCGTGACGCTCACTGCGGCGGGCTTACCCTATCTGCTGGCGATTCCCCTGGCGATCGCGGCCGCCGCGCTGGTGGGACTGGCGCTGGAAAAGTTCGCGGTCGAACCGGCGCGCGGTGCCTCGGTGATCACGCTGATCATCATCACCATAGGCGCGTCGATATTCCTGCGCGGTCTGGCGATGGTGATCTGGGACAAGCGCTTTCACGCGCTCAAGCCATTCACCGGTGATACGCCCATAGCGATCGGGGGCGCCACCATCCTGCCGCAAAGCCTGTGGGTGCTCGGGGTCACGCTCGCGATCGTGCTCGCGCTGTCCTGGTTCTTCGGCCGCACCCTGCTGGGGAAGGCGATGCTCGCCACCTCACACAACCGCCTCGCGGCGCAGCTCGTGGGGATCAACGTGCGCATGGTGCTGTTTCTTTCGTTCGGCCTGTCGGCGGCGTTGGGCGCGGTCGCCGGCATTCTGATCGCACCGATCACGACCACCTCCTACGACGTGGGAGTGATGCTGGGACTCAAGGGTTTTGCTGCCGCGATCCTGGGGGGCCTGGGAAGCGGGGTCGGGGCGGTGGTCGGCGGGCTCGTGCTCGGCATCGCCGAGACCATGAGTGCCGGCTATATTTCTTCGGCCTACAAGGATGCGATCGCTTTTGTAATCATCCTTGCGGTGCTGTTTTTCCTGCCGAGCGGACTGTTCGGCAAGCGCGGCAGCGAGCGCGTCTAGCACAATGTTTTCGCGTTTTGCCGCGCCGCGCACCGGGGGAATGCTGGCGCTTGCGGCTGTGATCGCGCTATTGCCGCTGGCGTTGAGCAACAAATATTTCTACGATATCGCAGTCCTGGTGGGCTTGAACGCCATCGTCTGCGTCGGCCTGAACCTGCTCATCGGCTACGCCGGACAGATCAGCCTCGGTCATGCCGGCTTCTTCGGCGCGGGCGCCTACGGGTCGGCCATACTCGCATCGCGCTACGGCTGGCCGCCGCTCGCCGCGATGCTCGCAACCACACTCGCGGTCGCGGCGCTCGCCTTCCTCGTCGGGCGCCCCATCCTGCGATTGAAAGGCCACTATCTCGCCATGGCCACGCTCGGCCTGGGGATCATCATTTTCATGGTCATCACCACCGAGGACAGATATACCGGCGGACCGGACGGGATCTCTGTGGTGCCGCTGAGCATCGGCGGCTATGTGCTGCAGGGCGAACGCGTCTGGTACTGGGTCGTCGGCGCGCTGCTGCTCCTTGCCGTCTGGCTCGCGCTGAACCTGATCGAGTCCCCGGCAGGGCGGGCGCTGCGCGCGCTGCACAGTTCCGAAGTCGGCGCCGAGGTGGTCGGGATCAACGCTGCCGAGCACAAGCTGATGGTGTTCGTGATCTCGGCCGTGTTCGCTTCCATCGCCGGCAGCCTTGCCGCGCACTACTCCGGTTTCATTACCCCGGGCAAAGCTGCATTCCTGCATTCGATTGAGCTGGTTACCATGGTGGTTTTCGGCGGCATGGCCTCGACCTTCGGCGCGGTGGTCGGGGCCGCAGTGCTGACCACCTTGCCGCAGTTGCTGACGGTGTTCGAGGATTACGAGATGATGGTGTTCGGCGCAGTGATGATGGGCACCATGATCTTCCTGCCGCGCGGTGTAGTGCCCAGCGTTGCGCGGCTGTTCGGCGCGCGCCGCAGGGAACCGGCTGACCACGCGGAGACAAAAGGATGAGCCTGCTGCGCGTCGAACGCCTGTCGAAGAAGTTCGGCGGCGTGAACGCAGTCGAGGATCTTAGCTTCGACATCCGGCCAGGGTCGGTGTATTCGATCATCGGCCCCAACGGCGCGGGCAAGACCACCCTGCTGAATCTGCTCACCGGTGTCTATCAGCCTTCGGCCGGGAGCATCCGTCTGGGGGAGGACGACCTGACCGGACGCGCGCCGTACGAGTACGCGCGCCACGGCGTCGCGCGCACCTTCCAGAATCTGCAGGTGTTTTTCAATATGAGCGCGCTCGAAAACGTAATGGTGGGGCGCTATATGCAGGAGCGCTGCGGACTTGCGTCGGCGCTGCTGCGTACACCGCGCCTTGCGCGTGCGGAGCGCGCCTGCCGCGAGGAGGCCGCCGAGTTGCTGTGCTACGTCGGCTTGCAGGATTACCTGTCCACAGGTGCCGACGCGATGCCCTACGGCGCCCTGAAGCGCCTCGAGATCGCACGCGCTCTGGCCACCAGGCCGAAGCTGATGCTGCTCGACGAGCCCGCGGCCGGGCTCAATCCGACCGAGGCGCTCGAACTGGACGGTCTCATCGGCAGGCTTACCGGACGCGGCGTTACCGTGGTGCTGGTGGAGCACAACATGCGCCTGGTGATGGGCGTGTCCGACCACATACTCGTGCTCGACTACGGGCGCAAGCTCGCAGAAGGCCCGGCGCTGACCGTGCGCAACGATCCGAAGGTGATCGAAGCGTATCTGGGAAGCAGCGTTGCCGCCGATGCTTCCGTCGGGGAGGCCATCGTCAGCGCGGTTGCGGTGGCGGCGGAGATGCATCGATGATGCTCGAAGTCGAGGGACTGGACAGCCACTACGGGCGCATTCCGGCGCTGCGGGGCATCGACCTGCACGTGGGGGAGGGGGAACTGGTGGCCTTGGTGGGGGCAAACGGCGCCGGCAAGACGACGCTGCTGCGCGCGCTCTCCGGCGTGCAAGCGGTCAGCGCGGGGCGGGTACGCTTCGAGGGCGTCGACATCACTGCCGCCGCTCCCGACAGGCGCGTGCGCCTCGGCA
>JAENXP010000590.1 GCA_016649475.1 Burkholderiales bacterium
CCGTCACCTCCGCCACCGCCTCGGACGTGGCGAGAAACACCGAGGTGCGCGCACCCTCTTCGACAGAATTGCCCTTGATGGCGAAACCGGCGTGCAAGAGCTTGGTGTCGATCACGCCGGGGTGCAGGCAGTTCGCCGTCACCCTGGTACCTGCCAGTCGCCTGGCCAGCTCGGCGGTAAACAGCACGTTGGCAAGCTTGGAGGCGCTATAGGCGTCGTGGCCGGAGTAGCCGCGACTGGCGCGCGCGAAATTGAGATCGTCCAAATCCAGACTGCCGGAGGCGTGGACCATTGAGCTCACCGTCACAATGCGGCCAGCGGGCGCGGCCTGCACCAGATCGAGCAACAGGCGCGTGAGCAGGAACGGGGCGTAATGATTTACCGCCATGGTCATCTCGAAACCGTCAGCGCTAAGGCGGCGCTTGTTCTCGAGCACGCCCGCATTGTTGATCAGCACATCCAGCGACTGGCATTGCGACCGCACCTGCCGCGCGAGTTCGACGACCTCGCGCATGAGCGACAGATCGCCCCAGACGGGCAGCGCGGCGGCCGGCCCCGACGTCTTTGCCAGTTGCAGCGCGCTGCGCTGGGCCTTGTCCCGGCTGCGGCCGTGCACCAGCACGCGATGATCCAGCGCGAGCAGCTGGCGCGCGGTTTCGCGGCCTATGCCGTCGGTGGCGCCAGTGACCAGTATGGTTTTCGCTTTCATGCAGTGCAGCAAATCGAACGGTGAACAAGGGTGCCTATACGGCCCAAGAATAAATCAGCGAGTGGCTGCAACCAGCCAGCACACCGGCGTCGAACCGGTGTCGCAGCGAACTCGCTTAGGTTAGCGCTTACTTGGAACGAAGGCCAGAGGCGGGCGATCAAGGTTCCTTCGAATCCCCATTTACACCGTCCTGCAATCGCACTAGACTCAAACTTGCAAGAATCGATGAAATTCAGCAAATCGTCACGGTTGCCCGAGTCAGAAACAACATCAAACAGGAGACCAGGTCATGCAGAAATCGTTGTATATCGACGCCAACAAGTGCACAGGCTGCCTGCAATGCGAGATGGCATGTTCCTATGAGAACTATGGCGTCTTCAATATTTCCAAATCACGCATCAAGGTATTCAACTTCGAGCATGCCGGGCGCAAAGTGCCGTATACCTGCACCCAGTGCGCCGAAGCCTGGTGTCTGCATGCCTGTCCGGTGGACGCGATCACGCTCGATGCACTGACCGGCGCCAAGGTCGTGAACGATGCCACCTGCGTAGGCTGCAAGGTGTGCACCATTGCCTGCCCGTTCGGCACGGTGAACTACGTCGCAGAAACAGGCAAAGTGCAGAAGTGCGACCTCTGCGGCGGCGACCCCGCCTGCGCCAGCGCCTGCCCTACCGGCGCCATCACCTACGTCGACGCAAACTGGACCGGCCTGGACAAGATGCAGCAGTGGGCCGGCAAGACCGATACTCAACCGCGTGCCAACGGATAAGAGGAGAGGACCATGGGATGGACACGAAAAGTTCTGCGCGTTGATCTGACCAAGGGCACGTGCAAATCCGAACCGCTCAATATGCAGTGGGCGCAGGAATACCTGGGCCAGCGCGGCCTGGCGACCAAGTACTTTGTCGAGGAAGTGGATCCGAAAGTCGATCCGCTCTCGCCCGCGAACAAAATGATCATGGCCACTGGACCTCTGACCGGCACGATGGCCTCGACCGGCGGGCGCTATTCGGTCATCACCAAGGGCGCACTGACCGGTGCCATCGCCTGCTCCAACTCCGGCGGCTATTTCGGTGCGGAAATGAAGTTCGCCGGCTGGGATATGGTGATCTTCGAGGGCAAATCGCCCAAGCCGGTCTACCTCTCGATCCAGGACGACAATGCGGAGCTGCGCGATGCCGCGCATCTGTGGGGCAAGACGGTGTGGCAGACCGAAGAGATCATCAAGAAGACGCACCAGGATCCGCAAGTGCGCGTGGCCAGCATAGGCCGCGCCGGGGAAAACGGCGTGATGTACGCCTGCATCGTCAACGATCTGCATCGCGCCGCCGGCCGCTCAGGCGTGGGCACGGTGATGGGCTCGAAGAATCTGAAAGCGGTCGCCATTCGCGGCACCAAGGGCGCGGGCGGCATCAAGGACGGCAAGGCATTCATGCAAGCGGCGACCGCGGCGAAGAAGGTACTCGCCGACAATGCGGTCACCGGCCAGGGGCTGCCCACCTACGGCACCCAGGTGCTGATGAACGTGATCAACGAAATGGGGGCGCTGCCCACGCGCAATCACCGCGACGTGCAGTTCGAAGACGCGCGCAAGATCTCGGGTGAAGCGATGCATGAAAAGCGGCCTACCGACGGCAAGGCGCAGTTGGTGACCAACGCCGCGTGCTTCGGCTGCACCATCGCCTGCGGGCGCATTTCCAAGATGGACGAAGGCCACTTCAGCGTGGTCAACAAGCCGGAATATTGGGGCGCCTCCGGCGGCCTCG
>JAENXP010000159.1 GCA_016649475.1 Burkholderiales bacterium
ATCGAGACCTTCGGGGCGTCCCCCAAGGGGACTTCCTTCGGGGCGTCCCCCAAGAGGACTTCCTTCGGGGCGTATCCCCTCAGTTTGAAACGAGCTCAAAGCGCATGTGCCGGACAGGGCGCAAATTTGATGGATCCCACGCGGTCGCTGCAGATGCCTCCGCGCGCCCGAAGCCTATTTTTTCGGCGCGGCCTTGGCGTCGTTCCCGCGCGATTTCTCGATCAGGTAATCAGCGATCTCGAGCAAATGCTCGAACGATCTGATGTTGTTGGTGATGACGACGTACTTGCCGTTCACCGCCATCGAAGGCACACCTTCGACCTTGTAACCCTGAGTAAGCTGCGCGGCGCGTTTCAATTTGCCCTCGACGGCGAAGGAGCGGTAGGCGGCCGCGAATTTTTTCGTGTCCACACCCTGCTTGCTCAGCCATTCGGTCAGCACCGCTTCGTCCGCGACCCTGAGCCTGGAACCGGTATGGATGGCGTCGAACAGCGCCTTGTGCAGACGCTCCTCAACGCCGATTGCC
Organism: Burkholderiales bacterium; assembly: GCA_016649475.1. Classification (GTDB taxonomy): domain Bacteria; phylum Pseudomonadota; class Gammaproteobacteria; order Burkholderiales; family SG8-39; genus 2-12-FULL-64-23. The sequence continues at coordinate 527 of JAENXP010000159.1, forward strand.
TCCAGCGCGTAGAAGGCACGCGCGCCTTGCGCATACTCCTCGTTGAACATGGCTGGAATGCGGCGGAAGTGCACGTCCTTGGGCAGCTTCTTCACCCAGGGGTTGATAACGGGCTCGAATTTGTAGCAATGCGGGCAGCCGTACCAGAAGAACTCGATCACCTCGATCTTGCCGGGGGAGTCGGTAGGCTGCGCCGTGGCCAGTTCCTGATACTCGACGCCCAGCGTGGGCTGGGCCTGCGCCAGGCCCGCCGCAAAAAACACCATCAAAGCCGCCGCCAGCTGTTTTAGCATTCCAATCTCCCTAAGTTGCGTCCGTCGCTCAGCGCGATCCCGGATCCTTGATTTTGACCAGCGAAGCCTCGATTCCGTTCTGTGCCAAAGTCTGGCGCACGTGATTTATTTCGTCCACCATGGTGAACGGTCCGACGCGTACCCGATACCATGTGCCTTTGTCGGCCAGGTCGACTGGCTCCACGCCGGCCTCGACCCCGATTATCGCAAGCCGAGCTTTCAGATTGTCGGCGTCGGCGGGATTTTGAAACGAGCCGACCTGCAGCAGGTAATTTTCCTTATGTGCGCCGGTCTTGGCAGCTTGTTTGATCTGCTGCACGGTCACGGGCTCTTCGGCTCCGGGCAGGATCTTGTAGAATTCGAAGCGCGGCTTTTCCGCCTGCTGCGTGGTCTTTTCGTCGGGCTTGACGAGCCCCTTGCCCGGCTCCACCGCCACTTTCTCCGGCGGCCTGGCTTTGGTCAGGAACGGGATCGGGGTCTTGTTCATGTACCAGGCCACGCCGACGGCGATGCACAGTCCGAGGATGAGGCCGACGAACATCCCGAGCAAGGTGCCACCGCCGCTCTTTTTTTTCGCCGCCGCTCTCGGTTTGTATTCTTTGGCCATTTTGGGCTTATTTGACAATCAGGGGAAATCTCCCCTGCTACATCTTTTCGGGAGCGCTTACGCCCAGCAGCGACAGGCCGTTTTGCAGCACTTGGCGCACCGCCAGGATCAGCGCAAGCCGCGCCAGTTTGAGCCCCTCGTCGGCGACGAGTACGCGCTCGGCATTATAGTAGCTGTGGAACTCCCCCGCCAGTTCGCGCAGGTAGAACGCCACCTGATGCGGCGCAAGTCCGCGGGCCGCTTCGGCCAGTATCTCGGGAAATTCCCCCAGGCGCTGCGCCAGGGCGAGTTCGCGCGGATGGGTCAGCGGCGCGAGTTCGGCGGTGTCTAGCGATTGCATTTGCGCCCCGGCTTGCGCCAGCACCGAGCAGATGCGCGCGTGGGCATACTGCACGTAGTAGACCGGATTGTCTTCGGTCTGCGACTTCGCCAGGTCGATGTCGAACACGAACTCGGTATCGGCCTTGCGCGAAACCAGGAAAAAGCGCACCGCATCGCGCCCCACTTCGTCGATCAGATCGCGCACCGTGACGTAGCTGCCGGCGCGCTTCGACAGTTTCACTTCCTCGCCGCCCTTCATCACGGTTACCATTTTGTGCAGCACGTAGTCGGGATAGTCGCGCGGGATGCCGGCGTCCGTCACCGCGCTGAGCGCCTGCAGGCCGGCGCGCACCCGCGCCACCGTGCCGTGGTGGTCTGATCCCTGGATATTGACGGCGTGCGTAAAACCGCGCAGCCACTTGGTCACATGGTAGGCGACGTCAGGCACGAAATAAGTGTGGCTGCCGTCGGACTTCTTCATCACGCGGTCCTTGTCGTCGCCGTAGTCCGTGGTCCTCAGCCACAGCGCGCCATCGTGTTCATAGGTTTTGCCTGACGCGATCAGCGCACTGACCGTGGCCTCTACTTTGCCGTCGGTGTAGAGCGAGGACTCGAGGTAGTAATTGTCGAATTTCACGCCGAAGGCCTTGAGGTCTTCGTCCTGCTCGCGCCGCAGTGCGGCCACTGCAAACCGACGCACTGTGGCGAGATCGCCGGGATCGCCGTTTTGGGCGAGGTAGTCGGCCGCGATCTCGCGTATGTATTCCCCGTGGTAGCCGGATTCCGGGAAGCTCACCGCCTCGCCGCGCAGTTCGCGCGCGCGTGCCTGCACCGACAGCGCCAGATTGTCGATCTGCACCCCGGCATCGTTATAATAGAATTCGCGCGTCACCTTCCAGTTTTGCGCTTCCAGCAGGGCCGAGATCGCGTCGCCCAACGCCGCCTGGCGGCCGTGGCCCACGTGCAGGGGTCCGGTGGGATTGGCGGAAACGAATTCGACCAGGACCGGCCGGCCGCGTTCGGCGTCGGCGCGACCGTAGCGCTCGCCGGCAGCAAGCACCGTGCGTACCGTGTTCAGCTTGGCTGCCGGATTCAGGCGCAGGTTGATGAAGCCGGGCCCGGCGAGTTCCGCGCGCTCCAGCCAGGGCGAGGCGGGCAGGCCGGCGATGAGCGCCTGCGCCAGTTCGCGCGGGTTGCGCTTGAGTTGTTTTGCCAGCTGCATGGCGACATTGCAGGCCCAATCCCCGTGCGCGGCCTGCTTCGGACGTTCGAGCGCGATGATCGACGCCGGCGTCTGCGGCGCCACGCTGGCCAGCGACTGCGTCAGCAGATCGGTCAGATGCGACTTTATCTCAGCGGACAAGAGGGAGGGAGTTGGGGCGCAAGATGGGTGCGTATTATACCTTGGTAGGCGCACGGCAAGTCCGCGACGCGATCGTGGCTTGCGCCGAAAATCAGAACTCGATCGGATCCACGTCCAGATGCCAGCGCACCGTGCGCTGCGGCAGGGCGTAGAGCTTTGCACTCCAGGCGGCAAGGTGGGTCTGCAGCACCTTGCGCGACTCTGATTGAACGAGCAACTGCGCGCGCTCGCGCTCGGCCAGCCGCGTCACGCTCATCGGCACCGGATCGAATAATGTGAGTCCGGCCGGGGGCGGGCCGGCCAGCTTCGCCGCCGCGCACAGGAATTCGAGCGCGGTGTCGAGTTTTTCCGCGTCGGCGCGTAGCACCGCTTCAAACACATAGGGCGGGAAACCGGCTTGTTCGCGCTCGGCCAACAGCGTGCGTGCGTAGCCGGGATAGTCGTGTTGCGCCAGCGCCAGATACAGCGGATGCCGCGGATACTGTGTCTGGATCAGTACTTCCCCGGGCCGATCGGCGCGCCCGGCCCGGCCGGCGACCTGCACCAGCTGCGCAAACAGGCGCTCCGGCGCGCGGTAGTCGGCTGAATACAGCGCGCTGTCGGCGTTGAGCACCGCGACCAGGGTCAGGTTGGGGAAGTCGTGCCCCTTCGCCAGGATCTGGGTGCCGACGAGGATGTCGGCACGTCCGCCTTGTATCTCGTCCAGCATGCGCGAAAAGCTGCCCTTGCTGCGGGTGCTGTCGCGATCGACGCGCAGGACGCGCGCCTGGGGAAAGCGCGCGGCCAGCGTCGCTTCCAGCCGCTGCGTGCCGCGGCCAAAGGGATGGATGTCGGCATTGCCGCAGCTCGGGCAGTGGCGCGGAATCGACGTGCTCGCGCCGCAGTGGTGACAGCGCAACTGCCGGTCGGCCAGATGCAGCACCATGCGGGTGGAGCAGCGCTTGCAGCCGCTCACCCAGTCGCAGGCCGGGCACATCAGCACCGGCGCATAACCGCGGCGGTTAAGAAACACCAGGCTCTGTTCGCCGCGGGCGAGGCGCTCGGCCAGCGCTTCGATCAGCGGCGGCGCCAGGCCGTCTTCGAGTTTTTGCTTGCGCATGTCCACGGCGCGTACCAGCGGCAGTTGTGCCTGGGGTACGGCGCGCTCGCTTAGCCGCAACAGCTGGTAACGGCCGGACAAGGCATGCGCATAGGTTTCCAGCGCAGGGGTGGCCGAGCCGAGTACGATCGGTATCCCCGCCTGGCGCGCGCGGAATATCGCCACGTCGCGCGCCGAGTAACGCAATCCGTCCTGCTGTTTGAACGAGGCATCCTGCTCCTCGTCCACCACGATCAGTCCGAGCCTGGGCAAAGGCACGAACACCGCAAGCCGGGTGCCGAGCACGATCGCCGCCGCGCCGCTTTGCGCCTGCAGCCAGTGCCGGGTGCGCTCGCCGCCGGCGAGGCCGCTGTGCAGGCTGACCAGCGGCGCATCCGGAAAGCGCTCGCTGAACTCCTGTGTCAAACGCGGCGTCAGGTTGATCTCCGGCACCAACACCAGCGCTTGTCGGCCTGCCGCCAGCGCGCTCGCAATCAGGCGCAGATAGATCTCGGTCTTGCCGCTGCCGGTGATCCCGTGCAGCAGAAAAACCCCGTAACCAGGACCGGCAGTCTCGATTTGCTGCAGCGCCTGCTGCTGCTCGCCGTTGAGCGCAAGTTTTTCCACGAAACGGCCGGAGCCCGGATTCGCGGGCGTTCGTACCTGCTCGATCCATCCCGCGATGACAAGTTCGGCCAGGGCCTTTTTTGCACTGGGGCTCAGCGCGAGCAGCAACTGTTCGGCGCAGTCCGATTGCACCAGGGCCTGGAGCAGCGCCCGCTTCACCTTGGTGCGGGCAGGTAATTGCGCCAGCGCTTCGCGTCCACTCGCGCTGAGACGGTAAGCGCCTGTCTGCCTGGGCAGCGGCACCGGGCCTGCCTTGCGCAAGCGCTGCGGCAGGCCGTTGAAAATAACCTCGCCCAGCGGCCGGTGATAGTAGCCGCTGCAGAATTGCGCGAGTTCCAGCCAGTCGCGACCGAGCGCGGGTGTCTCGCGCATGATGTGCAGCGCAGCCTTCAATTTTCCGGCGTCGACGTTCGAGCTTGCGGCAATGCCGACTATGACGCCCACCGCATGCTTGTTGCCGAAAGGCACCAGCACACGCATGCCGATGTCGCCTTCCGACGCATCGTCACAACTGTAATCGAACACGCGCGGCAGCGGCAGGTCGAGTGCGACGCGCAGTATGCTCATTAGCCGCCAGGGAAAATATTTATTTGAGAAAGCTACGCGGGGAATCTGCAGCGCTATATCTGAAAACTACTGTATTACCCTAATACAAAAGGAGAACTAGGGTTGTGCACAATTTTTGTGGGTAACTTTGTGAGTAAGTCGGTAATCTGGCTGTAACTATCTTTGCCATAAGGAAATTCGCCGACTGCACAAATTTGAATCTAGCCATATATTCGTTTTAAAACATAATATTACAGGCTTCCCAGAGGGGGAACCCGGTTTTCGCCAGCAATTTCGTGCGAGTGCACGATGTTGTGTATAAGTCAAGTTTTACGGAAATTGCGGGAACCCTTAGCTGGTGCGGGGTTTGGCGCTGTCGCCGTGGTAGCGCGCGCTCGATTGGTGCACGCAATCGACCAGAATTTTAACTGCTTCCGGCGGCGTGAACTGGGAAATGCCGTGACCCAAGTTGAATACATGGCCACTGCCGTGGCCGAAGGACGCGAGAACTTTTTCAGTTTCGCGTTGCACCTCCTCGGCCGGGGCAAACAACACGGCGGGGTCAAGATTGCCCTGCAACGCGACACGATCACCTATGCGTGCGCGCGCCTGTGCGATGTCCACCCCCCAGTCGAGGCCGACCGCATCGCAGCCGATCGCCGCGATGTCTTCCAGCCAGTTGCCGCAACCTTTGGTGAATACGATCGCCGGAATGCGTGCGCCTGCGTGCTCGCGTTTGAGGCCGGCAATGATGCGCTGTAAATAGGCAAGCGAGAACTCGCGGTAGGCCGCATGCGACAGGTTTCCGCCCCAGGTATCGAAGATC
>JAENXP010000221.1 GCA_016649475.1 Burkholderiales bacterium
CGGCACGGGTGGCGGCATCGTCTTTCCACTTTATGCTTACCGCGCGCATGGTGTAGCGCATGTGCAGGAAGCCGCAGGCATCGACCGAAAACACCGGGCCTGACTGCGCCGGCCGCTCGATGCGCCCGTCCTCGACGCGCGCCGGCACGGTCATTGCATCCTGCGCCATCAGAGCAAGTACATGTTGCGGGTTGCGGTCGCGCAGCTGAATGTAGGCGATCTCGTGGTCGAGCAGCTCGTTCTCGCCGCCGGTTTCGGCGCGCTCGACGCAATGCAGCAGCACCGCGCGCACGCTGCGCTCCGCCGGGTTGTAGTAGCCGTCGGTGTGCCACTTTATGCCGCGATTGGTGTAGGGGATGAATTCTCCGCGTGTGGCGTGTTCGGCGACCGCGAGCGGCGAGATGCCGTCATCGTCGGCGAGGTAGTTGGAATCCAGATCGCGCAGCCCGAGTTGCAGACCGAGCTGTCGCGGTATTTCCTTGTCCGGGTCGCCTGCGCTTGCGCTGGCGTAGATCGCCATATTTGCGCGCGCACAGCGTTCGAGCAGCGCCTGTCTTTCGCTGTCGCTGAGCGTGCGCGGATCGCGCACTTCGACCACGAGTTCGGCCAGCGTTTTGGGAAATCGCCCGAGCTTCGCAGCGCGCCAGGTCTGATACGCGGCATCGTCCTCGAGATCGAAGGCGGCGCGCGCCTGCGTATCCATGCGCAGGCTCATTCGCCGACGTTGCGCTCGCGCCGGGGCCGGCGTTCCTCTCCCGGCGGGGCGAACAGTCCTGCAAGCGTGCTCTCCAGCGCCTTGATCGCCTCGGGCGCTTCGATTTCCATGATCTGGTCGATTACCCAGGAATGGTCCTTTTCGGGAACGATCTCGAGCAACCGGCTGCCGAAAAAGCGGCGGAAGCCGAAATCGGGGCCTTCCTTCTCGTCATAGGCGAAATCGGCATAATCGGCGCCGCGCTCGTTGGCGAGGGCGATGAAATGGCTGCGGGACTGCCCGGGCTCGAGTTCGGCGATTAGCATGTCCCGGTTTTCCTCGACTACGTCAGCCAGCTTGAGTGCCAGGGCGGTGGTGAACGCCAGCCGTTTGTCGGCGTCGAGCGTTCGATAGGCAATACGGTCCGCCGCGTGCAGCATGAACGCGAGGAATTCGCACACGAAATCGAAGTACTGCCTTCCGATGTCTATGTCGAATTGCGCCGCGCGCATGCGGCGGATGGCCTCCTGAGACAGCTTCCAGCCGAGCATGGCGATCACGCTGGCCAGTTCGGGCATGCTGCGTTCGCCCGCTCCCCTATGGAAGTGGCTGCGTATGCGGATGGCCAAGAGGAGCGCTGCTCTCTGACGGGGCCTAGTACCCGCCTTTTCCGAAGGGTTTGGGCAAGCCGGCGACGCGCGCGCCCTGCTTGGCCGGTCCCAGCGGAAACAGGTCGTAGAGCGCCTTGCTGTCGCAACCGGGCATCAATGCCGCGATGTCCTTCAGCATATTGCGGAAGTTCGGCGTATGGCCCTGTTCCTTGAACTGATCGCGCAGATATTGCACAACCTTCCAGTGATCGTCGTTCAGCTCGATGCCCTCTGCCTGCGCAATTACGCGCACGGCTTCATCGTCGTATTCGGGTGCGAGCAGATAGCCTTCCGCGTCGGTCTCCAGTTCAACGCCGTTTACCACGTAAGCCATGTTTCGATCCTCCGTTTCTGGTCTATCAAGCGGCTTTTTGTATGAAAAACTCGTAGGTCCCGGGCGCCATTTCCTGCTTGGCGAGCAGTTCCAACCCGGTCGATTTTACCCACGATTTGACGTCATCCGGCGAGCCCGGACAGTTGCTCACCAGGAGCAGTATTTCGCCTGCCCGCATTCCGTCGAGCAGCTTTTTCGCCTCGATTATCGGGCCGGGGCAGCTGACGCCGCGGATGTCCAGAGTGACATTCGGCACCGGTCGCGCCGCCGCACCCGCGCCGCGCTTGATGGTGTACGCCACCCTGCGCCCGCCCAGTTTGTCGGTGGCTATCACCTCGTTGCCGGTATGGCGGCTCCAGGCGAACAGGTCGTCCGGGGTGCCCGGACAGTCGGAGATCAGCTGCATCACCTGTCCCGGCCGCAAGTCGTCGATTACGTGCTTCGCGCCGAGCAGCGGCGCAGGGCAATTCAGTCCGCACAGGTCCAGTGTGACCAGGGGCTTGCTTGAATTATTTTCCGTGCTCATCGCAATTCCTCTCGCTTGTGCGAACATTCCGGCGTTAAAAAGTGCACCCATCAGGCTCCCACCGCCGCGGCGGATTTGTGCGGAATGAAAATTCCGCAGCCGGACTTGCGTTCCCCACCCAGACCTGCTGCCTGCATCCTGAGCGAATCCTCGGGCGAGAGTTCGTGCAGCATCAGGCTGTAGCCGACAATCTCTGCGTCCGGCGCCTGCGCACGACGCATCTTGCCGCAAATCACTTTGCATCCGACCCCGGCGTTCTGCAACGCCACGTCGATGTCGCGCTGAAATCCGATCTCGTCTGCGGTTCCCGTTGTGACGAATTGGGAATACAGGGTACCGTGGGGGAACAGCGGCCGCAAACGCGCTCCGCCGACCTCGATGCCGCTGCCCAAATCGATGCTCGCCCCAGACAGTGCAAACGACTGCGGCGCCCTCTCGCGCGGCAGTCGCAGCATCAGGCGGGCGCGGGGGCCGAGGTAGACCAGTCCCGCGATCGCGCGCGAACCGCGGATCGGATGCACGCCAGCCGCGGGATCGGCTGCCAGCCAGTCCAGGCGCTCGCTGAGCAGCCGGAACAGGCGCCAGCCGTGATCCGCGGGTATGGTATCACCGCGCAGCGTAAATGCCACGTCGACCATGTCCATCGTCTCAGGTTTCATTTCAATACGACGGGGTACATCCCCTCCCGCTCCCCTGATCATCAAGAGGCCATTTCGAAAATCCCGAAATGACCTTCTAGGTTTTCGCCTGTGTTTGCGACCAGGCGAGCATCCCCTGGCCCCAGCGCTCGGCTGTCGCCGGGTCGATCTCGAATATGGTGAAGCGGGCACCGCGCTCGCGGATGCGCACTCGCAACAGCGGCATACCGCCGGCCTCGTATTCCACCTGTACCAACTCGATCTGCTGGCCGCCGAACGGGCAGGTGAACTGGTCCAGTGTCCGGGTAATGTCCATGCCGCGCGCTCCGCTGTATGCAGGCACGAACTATGGCACCCGGCGCGCGGCGTGCAAATCACCGACTTGGATAAGGGCCGACTACTCCCTTCGGGTAGGTGCGCCATCACCCGTCGGAGTGTACCCGCCCCCCTGCACGAGTAATGGTCGACCTTCGCGCAGGCATTTAGTATCATCGAAAAAGCAGGATTGTGTTACCCCGAACAAACTGCCTTCACCCTGAACGGAGGAAAACAGATGGCAAAAAAGCCGCATGACACGCCGAATTTGGACGCGCTCGAATCGGGCCCATGGCCGAGTTTCGTTACCGGGCTCAAGCGTCTGGCCAAGGACAAGGATGCCGTGGTCGACCTGCTCGGCCATCTGGAGCATTCCTACGCGACGAAGAAAGGCTACTGGAAAGGCGGAACGCTCGGCGTCTACGGATATGGCGGCGGCATCATCCCGCGCTTCACCGAGATCAAGGACGAAAACGGCAAGCCGGTGTACCCGGAGGCGGCCGAATTCCATACGCTGCGTGTCATGCCGCCCGCAGGCATGCATTACAGCACCGACATCCTGCGCAAGCTTTCCGACATCTGGGAACGGCATGGCTCCGGCCTGATCGCCTTCCACGGCCAGTCCGGCGACATCATGTTCCAGGGCGCGACCAGCGACAACGTGCAGAAGGCGTTTGACGAAATCAACGAGGCCGGCTTCGACCTTGGCGGCGCCGGGCCAGCATTGCGCACCTCCATGTCCTGCGTAGGCGCGGCGCGCTGCGAGCAGTCATGCTACGACGAGGCCAAGGCGCACCGTATGGTGATCAACAGCTTCCTCGACGACATCCATCGTCCGGCGCTGCCGTACAAGTTCAAGTTCAAATTTTCGGGGTGCCCGAACGACTGCATGAATTCGATCCAGCGCTCCGACCTGGCGGTCATCGGCACCTGGCGCGACAATATACGCACGGACGAGCCGCTGGCGAAGAAATGGTTCGCCAAGCACGGCATGAACGAGCTGGTGAACGACGTGGTCGCGCGCTGCCCGACCAGGGCGATCCAGCTGAAAGAAATCAAGGAGGTGCGCAAGGGCGATTCCATCTCCTCCGTGGCGCTGAGCGACACGCATGCGCTGGAAATCGACAACAGCGACTGCGTGCGCTGCATGCACTGCATCAATGTGATGACTGGCGCCCTCGCGCCGGGCAAGGACAAGGGCGCAACCATTCTGTGCGGCGGCAAGCGCACGCTGAAAATCGGCGACCAGATGGGCACCGTAATCGTTCCGTTCCAGCCGCTGCAGACGGAAGAAGACTACGAGCAGATCGTCGAGCTGGGGCAAAAGATCATCGACTTTTTCGCCGAAAACGCGCTCGAGCACGAACGTACCGGCGAGATGATCGAGCGTATCGGCCTGGTCAACTTTCTCGAGGGAATCGGCCTCGATGTGGACGCCAACATGGTGGGCGCGCCGCGCTCCAACCCCTACGTCCGCACCGACGGCTGGGACGAGGAAGTAGCCAAGATCAAGGCCAAGAAGGCAGCCGCCTGAGCCGGCCCCCCAACAGCACGCCTGGAGACAAATAATGGCTCAAGCACCGCAGCAAATGCGCAAACCCAAGGAAACCGGAGTCCCGGACGCAAAGCAGTACATGCATCCGACACTGTTGAAGAATCACGGCAACTGGAAATATCATGACCGGCCGCGTCCCGGCGTACTGCACCACGTTTCGCACTCGGGAGACGAAGTGTGGACGGTGCGCGCTGGCACCCAGCGCCAGATGGATGTGCACACTATCAGGAAGCTGTGCGACATCGGTGACCAGTACGCGGAAGGCCACGTGCGCTTCACCATCCGCTCCAACATCGAGTTCATGGTCGCCGACCAGAAGAAAGTCGCGCCCCTGATCGAAGCACTCGAGAAAAGCGGCTTTCCGGTCGGCGGCACCGGCAACTCTGTGTCGATGATCGCGCACACCCAGGGCTGGCTGCACTGCGACATTCCCGGGACCGACGCCTCGGGCGTGGTCAAGGCACTGATGGACGAACTCTACGACGAGTTCAGGCGCGAGGAAATGCCCAATCGGGTGCACCTGTCCACCTCCTGCTGCGAGATCAATTGCGGCGGACAGGCCGACATCGCCATCATCGTGCAGTACACCAAGCCGCCCAAGATCAACCACGACCTGGTCGCCAACGTGTGCGAGCGTCC
>JAENXP010000192.1 GCA_016649475.1 Burkholderiales bacterium
GGGATTTTTATTTATGGCGCCTCGGGTCGCGCTTTGGTGGGCGAGGGGCGAAGCAGGTAAAATGTCTGGATTGACTCTCGCTACTCTATGGCCACCCTGAACCGAACCCAGTCGCCGCCCCTCCCAGGGAAAATCGCCGCCCTGCTGCGCGAATCCAAGTGGTTTGCGCTGCTGGCCATGGCGCTCTACCTGCTGCTGGTCCTGGTTACCTTCGACAAGTCCGATCCAGGCTGGTTTCACAGCACCGCGGCGGCGGCTTCGCGAAACGCCGGCGGGCGCGCCGGCGCCTGGCTGTCCGAATTGCTGCTGTATCTGTTCGGCGTTTCGGCGTATTGGTTGGTGGCGCTTCTGGCTTACATCGTCATCGGCGGCTATCGCCGGCTGGATGGCAGCCGCCTGCTGGACCAGCGTTCTTTGCTGGTCACGCTGGCCGGATTTGTGCTGCTGATCGCCGCAAGCTGCGGCATCGAGGCGCTGCGCTTTTACACGCTCAAGGCAACGCTGCCACTGGCGCCCGGCGGCATGCTGGGCGCGGTGATCAGCAGCAACTTCTCCGCCGCTTTGGGCTTTACCGGGGCGACGCTGATATTGCTGACCCTGTTCGCGATCGGCGCGAGCCTGTTTACCGGCGTTTCCTGGTTGACCGTGATCGAACTGACGGGTGCGGCGCTGGAATCCGCGTATGAGTTCGTGCTCTATAGCTGGCAGCGCCGGCAGGATCGCAAGCTGGGTGAGATTGCGACGCTCGAACGCGAGGCGATCGTAGAAGTAGACAAAAAGCGCATTATTGAAGACCATGAGCCGATACGCATCGAAGCGCCGGTGGTGGAAATTCCCAAATCCGAGCGCGTAACCAAGGAAAAGCAGGTACCGTTGTTCCAGGATCTGCCCGACACGCCGCTACCCCCCCTGGCACTGCTGGACGAGTCGCAGCACGATATCGAGTCGATGAGCGACGAGACCTTGGAGTACACCTCGCGTCTGATCGAAAAGAAGCTCTCCGACTTCGGTGTGCAGGTAAAGGTACTGGCCGCTTACCCGGGCCCGGTGATAACGCGCTACGAGATCGAACCCGCGGTGGGTGTCAAGGGCAGCCAGATCATGAGCCTGGTGAAGGATCTGGCGCGGGCACTGTCGGTGGTGAGCATACGCGTGGTCGAGACTATCCCCGGAAAGTCGTGCATGGGGCTGGAGATTCCCAATCCGAAGCGCCAGATCGTGCGCTTGTCGGAGATTCTAAGTTCCGAGGTTTACCACGAGATGCATGCGCCGCTGGCCCTCACCCTGGGCAAGGACATCGCCGGCAAGCCCGTGGTCGCCGACCTCGCAAAAATGCCGCACCTGCTGGTGGCAGGAACTACTGGCTCGGGCAAGTCAGTGGCGATCAACGCCATGATCCTGTCGCTACTGTACAAGGCCGAACCGAGCCAGATACGCCTGATCCTGATCGATCCAAAAATGCTGGAGCTGTCCGTCTACCAGGACATTCCGCACCTGTTGGCGCCGGTGGTGACCGACATGAAGCAGGCGGCGAGCGCGCTCAACTGGTGCGTGGCCGAAATGGAGCGGCGCTACAAGCTCATGTCCTGGCTGGGCGTGCGCCAGCTCTCTGGATACAACGCCAAGGTGGCGGAGGCGGAAAAGCTGGGCCAGCCGCTGCAGGACCCGACTACGCTGGAGACCGGCGAACCGCAATTCCTCGAGCCGCTGCCCTATATCGTGGTGGTGATTGACGAACTCGCCGATCTGATGATGGTGGTGGGCAAGAAAGTGGAGGAACTAATCGCGCGCCTGGCGCAAAAAGCGCGCGCCTCGGGCATACACCTGATCCTGGCGACGCAGCGCCCCTCGGTTGACGTAATAACCGGCCTGATCAAGGCAAATATTCCCACGCGCATCTCGTTTCAGGTGTCGAGCAAAGTGGACTCGCGCACCATCCTCGACCAGATGGGCGCCGAAGCGCTATTGGGCCAGGGAGACATGCTCTACCTGCGGCCCGGCACCGGCTTGCCGCAGCGCGTACACGGGGCCTTTGTCGCCGATCACGAAGTGCACAAGGTGGTCGCCTATCTAAAGAATATGGGCCATGCCGAATACGTCGAAGGCGTACTCAATGCGGGCGAGCCCGGCAGCGAGCCCAATGGCGCGGGCGAAGCGGGCGGCGAGGCCGATCCGCTTTACGACCAGGCGGTGGAGATCGTATTGCGCACGCGTCGCGCGTCGATCTCCCTGGTGCAGCGGCATTTGCGCATCGGCTACAACCGCGCAGCTCGCCTGATCGAGCAAATGGAGCAGTCGGGCATGGTCTCGTCGATGCAGCCGAACGGCAATCGCGAGGTGCTGGTGCCCAGCCGCGCCGAGGGCTGATCGGTGCGGGCGCTTCTGCTTGCCGTACTGATGCTGCTGGTTGCCGTTGCGAATGCATCCGGCCTGGATGCGCTGCACGATTTTGTTGCGGCCACGGCCTCGGCGCAGGGCGAATTCGAGCAGAAGGTCTACGACAGCAAGCACAAGCTGACGCAGGAGTCCAGCGGCACCCTGGCATTCCTGCGGCCCGGCCGGTTTCGCTGGACCTATGTCAAGCCCTATGCGCAACTGATCGTCGGCGACGGCGCCAAAGTGTGGGTTTATGATCAGGACCTGAACCAGGTCACGGTGCGGCGCCTGGACCGCGCGCTCGGTTCCACGCCGGCCGCGCTGCTCGCCGGCAGCAATGAAATCGAGACCGCCTTCAAGCTGATCGACCGCGGCGAGAAGGACGGCCTGGAGTGGATTGAAGCTCAGCCGCGCGAGAAAGAATCGAATTTCGAAACCATCCGCATGGGCTTCGGTTTTTCCGGGCTCGAAGTCATGGAATTGGCCGACAATTTCGGCCAGACCACGGTGCTGAAGTTCACCGCTTTGCGCCGCAATCCGAAGCTCGACGCGGCGCTGTTCAAATTTGTACCGCCCAAGGGCGCGGACGTGATCGGCGACTGAGTCGCGGATTCATGGCTGATTTATTCGGCACTCCGCGACCAGCGGCTCCATTGGCCGAAGCCATGCGCCCGCAATCGCTGGCTGAGGTGGTGGGGCAGCCGCATCTGCTCGGGCCAGGCAAGCCGCTGCGCCTGGCGTTCGAATCGGGCAAGCCGCATTCGATGATCCTGTGGGGGCCGCCGGGCGTCGGCAAGACCACGCTGGCGCGCCTGATGGCCAACGCCTTCAACGCCGAATTCATCGCGCTGTCCGCGGCGTTTTCAGGGGTCAAGGACATACGCGAGGCAGTGCAGCGTGCCGAAGCCGTGCTGGCGCAATCGGGGCGGCACACCATTTTGTTTGTCGACGAGGTGCACCGCTTCAACAAAGGGCAGCAGGACGCGTTCCTGCCCTTCGTCGAGCAGGGTTTGTTCACGTTCATCGGCGCGACCACTGAAAATCCATCGTTCGAAGTCAACAGCGCGCTGCTGTCGCGCGCTGCGGTGTATGTGCTGAAAAGCTTGAACGAGGACGAGCTGGGGCAGCTGCTCGAGCGTGCTTTGGGCGGGCCGCTCGCCGGACTGCAGTTCGACGCGAGCGCGCGCGAACGCCTGATCGGGCTGGCCGACGGCGATGCGCGGCGCCTGCTGAATCTGCTCGAGATAATCCAGACTGCCGCAGGCGAGACGGAGCACAGCATCGACGGCGCCTTCCTCGACAATGCGCTGTCGCGCAATCTGCGCCGTTTCGACAAAGGCGGCGACGCTTTCTATGATCAGATCTCGGCGCTGCACAAGAGCGTGCGCGGCTCCAATCCGGACGCGGCGCTGTACTGGATGGTGCGCATGCTCGACGGCGGCGCCGACGCGCTCTATGTCGGCCGGCGCCTGGTGCGCATGGCGATGGAGGACGTGGGTCTCGCCGATCCGCGCGCGCTGCGTCTCGCGCTCGATGCCTGCGAGACCTACGAGCGTCTGGGCTCACCCGAGGGCGAACTGGCGCTGGCCGAGGCAGTGATCTATCTCGCCTGCGCCGCCAAATCGAACGCGGTGTACGTGGCGTATAATGAGGCACGCGCATTCATCGGGCAGGACAAGTCGCAATTGGTGCCGGAGCATTTGCGCAACGCACCTACAAAGCTGATGAAGGAACTGGGCTACGGGCGCGAATACCGCTACGCTCACGACGAGCCGGATGCCTACGCTGCGGACGAACACTATTTTCCGGATGGCATGCCAGAAATGAATTGGTACCGGCCGACGCCGCGCGGACTGGAGTCCAGGATAGCGGAAAAGCTTGCCTATCTGCGCGAGCTCGACAGAAAAGCGAAGAAGCCTTGAACATAGATTTGCGGACGAACCTATGCTAGATATTCAATTTTTGCGCAACGATCTCGACGGCGTCGCGAGCCGGCTTGCGGCTAGACCCTTTCATCTAGACAGCATGGAGTTCCAGGTCCTGGAGCAGGAGCGCAAGCTGGTGCAGACGCGCACCCAGGAGCTTCAGTCCGCGCGCAACAGTCTGGCCAAGCGCATAGGCCAGGCCAAAGGCAAGGGCGAAGATGTATCGGCGCTGATGAGCGAAGCCGGCGAGGCCAACGCCGAGTTGCAGTCGGTGGAAGCAAAGTTGCTGCAGATTCAAGCCAAGCTGCAGGATTTTCTGCTGGTGATACCCAACCTGCCTCACGCCAGCGTTCCGCCCGGCCGGTCGGCGGAAGACAACGTCGAAGTGCGCCGCCACGGCACGCCGCGGCAGTTCGATTTCCAGGTGAAGGATCATGTCGATCTGGGCGAGGGCCTGGGGATGCTCGATTTCGCCACCGCCACCAAAATCAGCGGCTCGCGCTTTTCGCTCATGACAGGATCGCTTGCCCGCCTGCACCGCGCACTTGCCCAGTTCATGCTCGATGTGCACACGCGCGAGCACGGCTATACCGAGGTCTATGCCCCTTACCTGGTAAACGCGGCGAGCATGCTCGGAACCGGGCAGCTGCCCAAATTCGAAGAGGACTTGTTCGCCGTGCCGCGCGGCGACGAAGGAAAGTTCTATCTGATCCCGACCGCGGAGGTGCCGGTCACCAATATCGTGCGCGACGAAATCGTGCCGCTGGAACTGCTGCCGCTCAAGTTTGTCTGTCACACGCCCTGCTTCAGAAGCGAAGCCGGCTCCTACGGCAAGGACACGCGCGGCATGATACGCCAGCACCAGTTCGACAAGGTCGAGCTGGTGCAGATCATCCAGCCGGAGAAATCCTACGACGCGCTGGAGCAGTTGACCGGCCATGCAGAGACGATTCTGCAAAGACTGGATTTGCCCTATCGCGTGGTGGCGCTGTGCGCCGGCGACATGGGATTTTCTTCCGCCAAGACCTACGACATCGAAGTCTGGCTGCCCGGGCAGAACGCCTTTCGCGAGATTTCCTCCTGCAGCAATTTCGAAGCGTTTCAGGCGCGGCGCATGCAGGCGCGCTTTCGCAATGAGAAGGGCAAACCCGAACTCGTGCACACCCTGAATGGGTCGGCTCTGGCAGTAGGACGCACCCTGGTTGCCGTTCTGGAGAACTATCAGAATTCCGACGGCAGCGTGTCGGTGCCGGCGGCGCTGCAGCCGTATATGGGAGGGGTGGAGCGGATCGAGCGCGGAAGCTGAATTTCTGTCTGCTCAGGCTCCGGGCTTGCTGGTAAAATACGCGCCCCGGAAGTCTCGTTTTGGGAACGCGGTCCGGAAAGGTGGCTGA
>JAENXP010000212.1 GCA_016649475.1 Burkholderiales bacterium
CCCTGCTCCACCGCGTAGCGCACAAAGGAGTTTTCCGGCTGCAGATCGAGGATGTAGAACTTGTTGATGCAGGGCGGCACCATCAGGAGCGGCTGCTTGCGCACTTTCGCCGTCGACGGCTTGTACTGGATCAGCTGGATCAATTCGTTTTCGAACACCACTTCACCAGGAGTGGTGGCGAGGTTCCCACCCACCTCGAAGGCCGACTCGTCGGTCATCGACACCCGCCCCAGCTCGACGTCCTCGATTAGGTGGCGGATGCCGGTGTGCAGGCTCTCGCCATTGGTGGCCAGCGCCAGCTGCAGCGCTTCAGGATTGGTGGCGGCATAGTTGGCCGGGCTCATGGCATCGATCAGCTGGCGCGTATAAAAGCGCAGCCGCTGCTTCGCCGGCTCGTCCAGCTCGGCCGTCTCCACCAAGTCGTTGAGGAAACGGGAATTGAGCTGATAGACCTGGCGCAGATAGTCGTGATAGCCGCTGTCTTTCCACTCGCGCCCGGCAAAGCGCTTGTCGCGGCCGCCGTCATCTTTGCCCTTGCCGGCCGCGGGGGCAGCGCCTGCGGTCTGGCCGGATTCGCGCGCCAGCATTCCGCCCCACAGGGCCATTTGCTGCTGAAAATAGCCGGTTTGCAGCGCCGCCAGACGGGAAGGATCGGCGCCGTGGCCGGCGAGCAGCGACTGCCATACCCGGCCGGCCTCGGAGCCCGCCGGAAACAGGCTCAAGAAGTTCTGCAGCAGCGCCCCGCCCGCTTGCGCGTAGGCGCCTGATCTATCATCTGAATTGTGCTGTTGCACGGGAGTGCGGATCTCCGAAAGCGGTGCACCAAGATGAGCCAGCTCAGCCTCGGCAGGCCCAGAGATAAACTGGTTAAGCGGGGGATTTTGCACTGCACCAATGAGGCTGTCAAGGCGAAAGCCGTATCCTTGGCCTTGGGCCTCGAAATAAAAACATTTGCTTTTTTATCAGCA
The DNA here is from genome assembly GCA_016649475.1 of Burkholderiales bacterium. GTDB lineage: Bacteria > Pseudomonadota > Gammaproteobacteria > Burkholderiales > SG8-39 > 2-12-FULL-64-23. Next base: position 969 of record JAENXP010000212.1, read on the forward strand.
TGTTGCACAACCATGCCGCAGCGCCAGGGCTTAGCTTTCGAGCATCATTCTCATAAGGTGCGGGCCGAACACCAAGCCGCCGATCAGCGCCGATCCGATCGCAGCGGCCAGGACCGCGCCCGCGGCGACATCCTTGGCCTTGCCGGCCAGCGGATGGGGCTCCGGAGATGCAAGATCGACCAGAAACTCGATCGAGGTATTTATCGCTTCCGCGACCCATACGCACAGGATAGCGGTCACGATCAACGCCCATTCTGCCGGCGAAATCCGGAACACCGCGCCCGCAGCCACGACCAGAACGGTAGCCACGGCATGGATCCTGGCGTTTTGCTGCGTTTGCAGCAATATCCCGATGCCGCGCAGAGCGTGACCGAAGCTGCGCAGGCGACCGTTCAAATAAGGGCTGGACATCGGTTAGGCGTATGGCCTGGATGGACGGCGACAGGGGGATTATGCCCGAATAGACCTTTTGCAGGAGGGGGCCTTCGCCCCGAAGGACACCATCGTGAGAGCGAGTCTGCCCGCGAACGCTGGAATTCGCGAGCAAGCTCGCTCCCGCAATCTCACCGCTTCGCATCCGCCAAGGCTTTACGCCGCAGGATTTCGCCAACCAGCTGGCGAAAGCGCGCGCGCGTCTCGAACTCGACCAGGGCGCGGCCGATCAGCGGCGGTATCCAGACTTCCGGAATCGACTCCAGGTGATATACGACGCGGGTCCCGCCTGCGTCCACAATCAGCCGGGTCGTGGACTGGCTCCGCTTCATGTTGCCGCTCAGCATGCGCCCGCGTATTTCCTGGTAAGGGCTCAGACGCACCTCGGATACCGTCTCGATCGGCACCGAAAACGGGCCAAAGCCCATAGTGCCCTTCTGCGACACCACGAGCATGTTGTTCGTGCGCGTAAGGATCACGCTTTTTTCCAGCTTGGAGATGAAATCGGTAGCGTGGTCGTAATCCGTCATCACCGCCCAGGCCTCCTGCGGCGTGACGCGGACGTGAAAGCTCACATCGACGATCACTTCCTCGCCCTGCATGCGAACGTCAACGGCTATCGCCGGTTCCGCATCCGCCTTTGCCTGCGTTGCGAACAGGCAGAGCAGCGCCAGCGCGATCGAGCGCAGACGGCGCGAGCCAGAACAATAATTGATTGCAATCGACAATTTATCGGGGTCTGCCTGATTTTGATCCGAACCTGCCTGCCTGCGGCGGTGGGCAAACATTACCGGATTATGATTTTTCTCAAGTTGCTGAGGCTTTACCTCGTTGAAGATACAAACTCGCGTTTGGCCAGGCAAGTTGCAGGTGCCTTATTACGCGACTTATCAGTGTACTTCCATGGGAGGCTGCTATGCGCCGGTCATTGTTGCTCGCTTTATGCTTCGGTTTCTGGACCCTGGTTGCTGTGCCTTTGGGCTATGCCAACGGCGTTTTCCAGAGTGTCAGCGGCGATGTAACAGCCGCCGCGGGCACGGCCGCGCCAGCAAGCGTAACCACGGGCTTGCGAGTCGTCCCGGGCACCACCGTAACCACCGGAGCCGGTGCCCAGACGATCATTCGCTTCGATGACGGTCACATTGTGGTCCTGACGGAAAACACCGAATTCCGCGTTGCTCAATACAGCTTCGACAAAGACAAGCCGCAAAGCGACAGTATCGCCATGCGACTCCTGAAAGGCGCGATGCGCTCGGTGAGCGGTTTGATCGTGTCCAGAAGCCGCAACTCCTTCGCGCTGCTTGCGCCGCAGGCGACCATAGGCATACGCGGCACCGACTTCATGATAGCGCTGGTCAATCCTGCTTATCTTTCGGTACTGCAGGGTTCGATCGCGGCAACCAACACGGCGGGGACAGCGACTTTCGCGGCCGGCGCAACCGCAACAGTGGCGACAGCCACGACGCTGGCAGTGGCAATCCCGGCCTCCGCACTGCCTGCCTCGGTCGCCGCCAGCTTCAGCAACCTCAGCTCGGTCGCGCTCGGAGCCGGCGCAGGCGCGGCTTCAGGCGCAGCCACTGGCGGGGTTACCGCAGGCATGGTCGCAGCAGGCGCCGCAGTAATCGCCGTGGCCGTCGGGGCGGCATCGTCGGAAAGCTCGGATCTCCCGATAAGCGCAACGACGACAAACGCACCGCATCCGTTTTAGATAGGCAGGGGTGCGACTTACCGCCCCTCTCGAGATCCTGCCAGCAGTTCAGCCGCGTTGGCGGGCTTGCGCCCAGAAGGCAGCCATTCTGCGGGGTGCGCGAATGCCATTCTTCGCGAGCAAGCTCGCTCCTACAATTCGCTACACTTTAGGCTGACGCTTGCTTAGAGACACGGCGTCCACTCCGCTGCCTCGGACCAGACGGTCATACCTTTGACAAGTGGCCTGCCGTCGATCACATGCGGCTGCTGGCCCGGTTCGTCGATGCGCACGGCGATGCGCTCCGCGTCCACTGCCGTCACCTCACCGCGTATCCAGTCGCGCACCGCGATGCCCACCAGCAGCGCGCGGCACACTTTGACGCCAGGCTTCGCCACCGCTGCGAGGGTTTCCGTTTTCGCCCGCGCGCGCGTGATCATCCCCCGCGTCGGCACGCCCGTCACGGCGTCGTTCGCCCAGTCCCCGGCATAGCGATCGCCCGAAGGCCATTCGTACACGCCATAACCGTGGCGCCGGTCGTTCAAATAGGCGCCGCTGTAGCGCTCGCCTGCGGAAGGGCCGCGCGGGCTCCAGGTGAACTCGCCGCTGCCTTCCTTGCGGTCCGCTACGAATTCGCCTTCATACCGATCGCCCGAAGGCCAGGTCTTGACGCCTTTGCCGTGCTTGCGGCCCGCGTGAAAATCTCCGCGGTATTCCGCTGCGCCCTTTGCTTCGCCGTAGCCCTCGGCCAGCCCGTCCCTGCATCCGCCCTGGTAGATCCCTGCGATTTCCGGATCTAGCACGCGGCACGCGGCCTGCGCGACTGCGCCCAGCGAGAAGAATGCCATGACAGCAAGACCGGCCAACAACACTAGCGTTGCCGGAGCGAGTTCGTTCGTGAATCGCGACTTCAATTGAACTCCCACGCCAGATTGACCCCGGCCGGATGGATGAACACGCGCGGAGCGCCTTTCTCAGGCGCGCGGGAGGACTCCCAGAAGACCTTGCCGATCGCGTAGCCGAGCACGCTGCCGGCCACGGTGTCGGACAGCCAGTGCTGGCGGCTGCCTATGCGGGCCAGGTTGGTGATCGCCGCGACGCCGTAGAGCCAGGGTGCGTCGTATTCCTCGGCGAACGGGGTTGCGACGGCCCACGCCATGATCGTATGCCCGGAGGGCAGGGAATCGTAGCCGGACTCCGCAGAAAATGGCTTGAACTCGTGGTTTCCCAGCCCTTCTTCCGGGCGTGCGCGACCGAACGCATATTTCAGGCCGGTCGCAACCAGCAATGCGGTGCCACCGGCTTCCAGCGCGGCGTAGCCGGTGCGCGAACGCCGAGGATCGCTGCCATCGAGGGCCGCCACTCCGGCCCCAGCGAGTGCCAGCCACGGCACCGCGTTGCCGACGTCGTTGATGCCTTTCACCCAGGAGCTCTCGGCATGATCCTTGGTGAACTGGTCGGCGCGCTTGTCGAAGGCGCTGCTCGCCAACACCAGGCCGGTGCCGAATACGCCCATGCGCAGCCAATCTATATCGGCTGCGGTGCGCCCCGCACCGACGAAGTCGCGCTTGATCCGCCCGAAGGTGCCGGGTTCGGGCAGCAGCACGTCGGCCAGACTACGCTCATCCGCCTTGGTATCTACATCACTCAATAGCGCGAGCGGATCTGCTTCGCGCGCCGACGGATCGAGGTAATCGACCGCGACCGCATCCGCGAGCTGGGCGGCGCTGATCTCGCCATCGAAATAGCGCTGCAGCCGTTTCAGATCGGCGAAGTCGTAGGTCACGACCGGGTCGGTGCCGCGCGAAAACGCAATGCGGATTTCGCGCATGTCCAGCGGCCCCAGATGCAGCGCCGTGCGCGCAGCGCGCCCTACCGCGCGGCTGGCGGGACGCAGGCTGTCGTTGGCGAGCGTGAGCGTCAACCGATGGGTGGCATCGTAGGCGACGCCGATGTTGCGAAATTCCTGCTGGTATAGGGCCTCGATGAGGCGCTGCTCGTAGCCTTGGGCGTTGGTGGTCCATTGACTGGTCTCGGGCTGCGCGACGACGCGCGTATAGGGCTCGGGCCCCTTGGGTGGCGGATTCCAGCTTTCTCGCCGGTCCTCCGGAATCGAGTCTTCGTTTCGCGGCGGCGCCGACTTGACCTGCAGGGTGCGCTCGTCGCGCGCACGCGTGAGGTCGTACAACGGTACGACGCGGACAAGCTTGGCGCCGCCGTCGCGCGTGAGCGGCTTCCATACGGCGCTGGCATTGCCGTTGCTCGACTTGGTGAGGAAGGCGTCGAAGGGAACAGTCAGATAAACGCCCTTATCGAAACTGCCTTCGCCGAATTCGGCTGCCGAAACATTGGTCTTGGTGAAAAACGCACCGAATTTGACGCCGTTGTCGAACACCCGAGAAAAGTCGAAAGTCGCGCCGGTGTCCCCGGCGAGATAACG
>JAENXP010000234.1 GCA_016649475.1 Burkholderiales bacterium
ACCCAGGTCGAGACCGGTTCGGCGATCACCTGGAAATATCCGAGCTGCATCCTGCGCGGAGAAAATTCGGTCGGCGAATTCTACTCGGTGGCGCTCACCAATCATTACCAGCAGGCCGACACCGGCACCAAGATGATCCATCTTGGCAAGAACACGCGCAGCACCATAGTCAGCAAGGGCATTTCGGCCGGACACTCCAACAACAGCTACCGCGGGCTGGTCCGGATCGCGCCCACTGCCGCCGGCGCGCGCAATTACTCGCAATGCGATTCGATGCTGATCGGCGAGCAATGCGGCGCGAACACCTTTCCCTATATCCAGGTGAACAACCCCAGCGCCAAGGTCGAACACGAAGCATCGACATCCAAGATCGGCGAAGACCAGCTGTTTTATTTCGCGCAGCGCGGCATCGGCGCGGAAGAAGCAGTGTCGATGATCATCAACGGGTTCTGCAAGGACGTTTTTCAACAATTGCCGATGGAGTTCGCGGTCGAGGCGACCAAACTTCTCGGCCTCAAGCTCGAAGGAAGTGTAGGATGATTTACCAGGACAGCAAGACCCTGCTCTCGGTGCGCGATCTGCACGCGAGCGTCAGCGGCACCAAAATACTCAAGGGAATGAACCTCACGGTCAAGAGCGGCGAAGTGCATGCGATCATGGGGCCGAACGGCTCGGGCAAGAGCACCTTCGCCAAGGTGCTTGCGGGCCACCCCTCCTACGAGGTCAGCGGCGGCGAGGTGGTGTTCGAAGGCAGCAACCTGCTCGAACTCGCGTCCGAGGCGCGCGCGCGCGCGGGGGTTTTCCTCGGTTTCCAGTATCCGATCGAAATACCGGGCGTGGCCAACAGCCAGTTCCTGCGGCTTGCCTACAACACCGTGCAGGCGGGACGCGGCAAGGACGAACTCGATCCGCTCGAGTTCGACGATTTCGTGCGTGAAAAAATGAAACTGCTCGAGATGAATCCGGACTTTCTCGATCGCAGCGTCAATGAGGGCTTTTCCGGCGGCGAGAAAAAACGCAACGAGATCCTGCAGATGGCCCTGCTCGAGCCCAAGCTCGCGATCCTCGACGAAACCGATTCCGGCCTGGACATAGATGCCTTGAGGATCGTTGCCGGCGGCGTTAATCAGCTGGCCAACAAAGACAACGCCATCGTGCTGGTCACCCACTACCAGCGCCTGCTCAACTACATCGTGCCCGACTATGTGCACGTGATGGATGCGGGACGCATCGTCAAGACCGGCGGCAAAGAACTCGCCCTGGAACTCGAAGCCCGCGGCTACGACTGGGTCGGTGCGGAAGCGAAGGCGAACGCCCGCGTGAACGCATGAATGCCGTCTCGACCAGCCCCTATCTGGCCGGCCTGCTGCAGGGGCAGCCGCCGGCAAGCCCGCTGACCTGGCTGAACGAACTGCGCGCCAACGCCGTCGACCGCGTAGGCGCGCTGACCGTGCCGACCACGCGCGACGAGGATTGGCGTTTCACCGACATATCCCCGCTGACCAAACTGTCTTTTCAGCCCGCGCAAGGCGCGGCGCATCCCGCGCAAGGCGCGGCGCAGCTTGCGCCAGCGGCCATCGAGCAGTGGGCCATCCCCGAAGCCGCGGCCCGGCTGGTGTTCGTCGACGGTATATACGCGCCCGAGCATTCATTCAACCGCGCCGGAATCACCGTGGAAAATCTTGCCTCCGGCATAAGCCGGCACGGTGCCGCCGTGCAGGCGCACCTCGGCCGCCACGCGGAATTCGAGCGTAACGCGTTCACCGCTATCAACACCGCTTTCCTGCACGACGGTGCCCTGATCCTCGTTCCACGCGACACGGCGCCTGCAGCGCCGGTTCATCTGCTGTTCATTGCAACGCGCAAACATGCCGCGAGCTACCCGCGCTGCCTCGTCATCGCGGAAACAGGCAGCGCGGTCACGGTCGTCGAAGATTTCGTATCACTGCAGGGCGAAGCCTATTTCACCAGCGCGGTGACAGAAGTGTCCCTGGCCGGCAATGCCGAAGTCCATCACGTGCGGGTGCAGCGCGAAAGCGAAGAGGCGTTTCACTTCGCCAATTGCGCGGTGTCGCTGGCGCGCTCGAGCCGTTATCATTCGGTGAGCATCGCGCTGGGCGCGCGCATTTCGCGCCACAATCTGGCCGCACTGCTCGCAGCCGAAGGCGCCGAGTGCCGCATCGACGGTCTGGCTCTGATCGGCGGCCAGCAGCTTGCCGACAGCCACACGCTCATCGATCATGCCACCCCGCGGGGCACCAGCCGGCAACTGCACAAATGCATCGTCGACGGCGCCGCGCGCGCGGTATTCAACGGCAACATCATGGTGCGCTCCGGTGCGCAGCAAACCAACTCGTCGCAGTCCAGCCGCAATCTGCTCCTGAGCGGCAAGGCGCGTGTAGATACCAAACCGCAGCTCGAAATATTTGCCGACGACGTGAAATGCGCCCACGGGGCGACCGTCGGCCAGCTCGATGTCGACGAAGTGTTCTATCTCAAGAGCCGCGGACTGTCGGATACAGCGGCGCGCAACCTGCTGACCTACGCGTTCGGCGCGGAAGTCATCGAGCGCATTCCGGTTGCCTCACTCAGGCACCGACTCGAGCAGACCGTGATGGAACAGACCCATGCCGCCGCACCCGGCGCTGCGCGCAAGCCATGACCGCAAGACTAAGCACGCTTAGCGCGACGCCCGCGCCGGCTTTCAACGTCGGGCGCCTGCGCGCCGATTTCCCCATCCTCGGGACACGGCCGGGCGGCAATGCCCTGGTGTATCTGGACAATGCCGCTTCGAGTCAAATGCCGCAGCAGGTGATCGACCGCCTGGTGCGCTACCAGACGAGCCAGCACGCGAACATACACCGGGCGGTGCATACCCTGTCGGAGATCGCCACCGCCGAGTACGAAGAGGCGCGGCGCAAACTCGCGCGCTTCATCAACGCGCGCGAGGAGCGCGAGGTGATTTTCACCAGCGGCACCACCGAGGCGATCAACCTGGCGATGCACGGTTTCGGGCGCAAGTTCATCGGTGCCGGCGACGAAATCATTCTGACCACGCTCGAACACCATTCGAACATCGTGCCCTGGCAGATGCTGGCCGAAGAGAAGGGGGCGAAAATCCGTGTCGTGCCGATCAACGATGCCGGCGAACTGCTGATCGGTGAATATGAAACGCTGTTCAACGAGCGCACGAAACTGGTCGGCGTGGCGCACGTCTCCAACGCGCTAGGCAGCGTCAACCCGATCAAGCAGATGATCGCGTTTGCGCGCGCACGCGGCGTGCCGGTGCTGGTGGACGGTGCGCAGGCCGTGCCGCACATGAAAGTCGACGTGCAGGACCTCGATTGCGACTTCTACGCGTTCTCCGGACACAAGCTGTGCGGGCCGACCGGGATCGGCGTCCTCTACGGCAAGGCAGCCCTGCTAGAGCGCATGCAGCCGTTCAAGGGCGGCGGCGACATGATCCTGTCGGTCAGCTTCGAGAAGACCACGTACAACGTGATTCCGCAGAAGTTCGAGGCCGGCACGCCGCCGATTGCGGCCGCGATCGGCCTCGGCGCTGCAGTCGATTACCTCTCCGGGATCGGCATGGACGCGATCGCAGCCCACGAGCACGATTTGCTCGACTACGCGACCGCGCAGCTGCGGCGCATGAAGGGGGTGCGCATCATCGGCACCGCCGCGCACAAGGCTGCGGTGCTGTCGTTCGCGCTCGAGGGCGTGCACCCGCACGACGTCGGCACGCTGCTGAACCAGGACGGCGTCGCGGTGCGCACAGGTCATCACTGCGCACAGCCGGTAATGCAGCGCTTCAAGGTGCCGGCGACCTCGCGCGCTTCCTTCGCCTTCTACAACACAATGGCGGAAGTCGACGCGCTGGTGGCGGGCATCCGCAATGTACAAAAGGTATTCTCCTGATGGCCGATGCGAAATCCCTGTACCAGGAAGTCATCCTGGATCACAACCGCAAGCCGCGGAACTACGGCGAGCTGGCACAGGCGAACCACAAGGCCGAAGGCCACAATCCCCTGTGCGGCGACCATCTCAATGTGGCGCTGAACCTCGACGGCGAGCGCATCGAGGCCATCGCGTTTCACGGCGAATCCTGCGCGATCTGCAAGGCCTCGGCGTCGATGATGACCGCGAGCGTCAAGGGAAAGACGCGGCAGGACGCGGAGCAGATGATTCAGGAGTTTCGCGACATGGCCACCGGCCAACTGGAAACCGACAAGCAGGCGCACCATCTGGGCCGGCTCACCGTGTTTGCGGGCGTGCGCGATCTGCCGACGCGGGTAAAATGCGCGATCCTGCCCTGGCACACCCTGCATGCGGCGCTCAATTCGATTGCCGACACTTCTACCGAATCCGAGAACGATCCGATGCACGCTCCGATCGGCGATGCCTGAAACCATGAATACGATTGAGGGGACACATCCCCTCATACTCCCCTGGATTGGCCCGCTGCAAAATGTATTTTGCAGCGGGTTCTAATTAAGCCTGCCATGCCAAAAATTGCCGACATCGAAGACACGCCGAATCCGAATGCGAAGAAATTCATCCTCAAGGAACCGCTGACCTGGGGCATCACGCACTCCTACGACAACGCCGCCGAAGCCGAGGCCGATCTGCTGGCCGCGTCGATATTCGATATCGAGCATGTGACCAACGTGTTCTACGTCGACCACTGGCTCACGGTCACGCAGGACGGCGGCGCGGACTGGCAGGACCTGCTGCGCAGGGTCGCGGACCGGATACGCGCCGCGCCGGCAGCGGACGCGCAAACCGCCCGGCTCACCGCGGCCGCTACCCCTATCGACGACCTGAGCCCGGACGACCAGCAGCGGCTTTACATGATCAATGGCTTGCTGGATGAGCAGATCCGCCCTTATCTGCAGGGAGACGGCGGCGACCTGCACGTGCTCGGCCTCGAGGGCAACCGGCTGACCGTGCATTACCAGGGCGCCTGCGGCAGCTGCCCGAGCTCGATGTCGGGCACGCTGGTAAGCATCGAACACATGCTGAAAACGATAGAACCCGATATCGAAGTGGTGGCGGTCTAGCCGCGCTGCAGCGGGCTCTAGGAGTTCATTTCAAAATGAGGGGATATCCCCTGCGGGGACTTTCCCCTCTCCCGTCTCCCGTCGAGCGGGACCGAGGAAGCGGGACCGAGGAAGGGGGATCGAGACCTTCGGGG
>JAENXP010000637.1 GCA_016649475.1 Burkholderiales bacterium
AGGCCCGCGGTGCCAGCACCGATTACTGCAACGTCAACTTTCAATGTCTTCATGTTTCCTCTCGATGCCGGTGGGTGCCCCGGGGATGATGTGGCGCGGTTGGAAACTTGCGCGGGCATTTCACCGCGCCATCTACTGTTGGCTGCCGGCGGTGTCCACTTGAATCAAGGCCACCGCGACCGCAAAAGTGCGAACTTTCTCACCCACCGGTTGGTTGCAACGGACCGTCGGCTTTCGCCCGGACCTCCGCCAGCGCCGCGCAACAACAGACGCCGAACACGCAGACGCAGCTTGAGAGATAAATCCACAGCAGAAACGCCACGGTGCCGCCCAAGGCACCGTAGAGGGCGTTGAAGCTCGCGAAGTGGACCCCGTAAAGCAGAAACAGCCACTCACCAATCCAGATCAAGAGCGTCGCAGTCAGCGCGCCGAGCCAGACTTCGGAAAAGCGGGTGGCCCGGCTGGGGGCCAACCGATAAATCATGATCAGCCCGTAGAACATGACCAGCCATGGAATAAGTTCGAAAATCAAGGTGAACATCCAACCTGGATATCCGAGTTTGGCGGCGAGCCACTCCCGGAACATCAGCGCCACCCCGGGCAGCAAAATGCCGATCAACACGGCGCTCACCGTGATGCCGAGCAGGGCAAGGCTTTTCAACGGCAACTGCCACCAGTTGTAAATCGGCGAATGCCAGAGGCGGTTCGTGGTCCGAATCAGCACGCCTAGGAATTGCAGCGCGCTCCAAAGCAACAACGGAATCGCCACCAGGCTGATCTGGCCGCGGGTCGCCAGCACGCCGCCAATGGCCGTCACGGCGGAGTGTTCCTGTCTACTGGTCAGCGGTATGTAATGGTTGACCCACTGCACGACCTGCTGCGTCGCCACGTCGCGCTCGACGAACAGCGATCCGGCGGCCACCAGGAGGATGACCAGAGGCAGGAAAGATAGCAGCAGGTAATAGGCAGAGGCGGCGGCGCGCTCGTTGGCGTCCGCTTCCGCCCAGCGCGCGCAAGCGCGCCGGACAACCTGCCACGCGGTTGACTGCTTAACTTCGCGCAATAACTTTCGCATCGGTTTGAAGTCATTTATCAAACCGCCAGCCACCAAAGCAGACGGCTGGAGGCGAATGGGGTTGATTTGCAGCGGGGTTCCCGCAGATTTCACCTATTACACGTGCTGGCGCTGTCATCAGCGCCGCTCCAAAACTACCCGATACGCATCCATTCTGCGGCTGAGAAAGGCATGGGCTGAGCCCCAGAGATACAGCCGAAAACGACGATAAAGCATTTCGCCCCAACGGCTGACAATTTCATCCCGGGATGCATCCAGATTCTCGGCCCAAGTCTTGCATGTGAGATAGTAATTATGCCGATCGTTATGGACCTCCAACACCTCCATCTGTGTTTTAGCCACTTCGGCCAAAAAAGAGTGCAGGCAGAAGTAGGAATGGTCGCCCGGAAAGATGTAGCGGGAAACGAAGGTGGGCTTGGAATACTTTTCCCGGAACGCGCTGGCATCGAGGTATACGCGTCCTCCGGGTTTTAGCAAACTTTGAAGATGCCGTAGCACGGACGGATAGTCGGGCAGGTGCTCCATCACCCCAAGAATTACGATGGCATCATAAGGATCAGGCGATGCGTGCTCCCAAAAGTCCTGATTTAGCACCTCACAGGGAAGTTTTTGCCGCTCGATCAAGTCCGTCAGAAAAGCCTCAGACTGTTCTGAAATAGTCAGGGAAGTGACATGAATGCCGCGTCGTCCGGCATGCTCAGTGAAACTGCCCCAGCCGCCACCAACATCCAGCACGCGATCTCCGGGTCTTAGCCGGCAGACGTCGATGGCAAAATCGAGTTTGCGGTGTTGGGCTGTTTCCAGCGTCTCATCGTCGCGCTCGAATACTGCCTGCGAATAACAGCGGGTAGGGTCCATGAACTTGAGATAAAACTCGTTGCTGAAATCATATTGGCCCGCAATCGCCTGCCGGTCGGTCTGCACCCGCCCGACGAACAATGGTGTAATTCGCCGCCATAGAGAGTGCAGTAAATGACGGTCGCTCAACAGCTCGCGAAGACTGGCGAACCCCAGCATGTCGCCTACGACATCCAAGTGGCCCGCCATATAAGCTTCACAAATCCTTACCTCATCCAGTCCGCTAAGGGCCGCCAGGCCGTGACGATCCTCGACCAATATCTTGATTGCAGGCTCGCCTTTCCCAAGACGATAGATGCGATCTCCCCATAGCTGGATTTC
>JAENXP010000863.1 GCA_016649475.1 Burkholderiales bacterium
CTGATCAGTATCAAACATAGCTTCTTCATTAAACAATTCCTTTGGTTCGCAAATGGCTTAACCTGCCAGCCTGCGAAGATAACATTCTGTCGGCTGTTCGCACGCAGCATCCAGGTTCGATCCCAGGGCGTGCCATCAGCGTAAACTGGACTGCAAAATGCGCCAAATATGGATCATGAAAGCGGGTGCCCCGGAGGTCCTCACGCTCAAGGAGGCGCCGGACCCGGCGCCGCGCTCGGGCGAGCTGCGCATCCGGGTTGAGGCCAGCGGCGTCAATTTCGCCGACATCCTCGGCCGCATGGGAATCTACCCCGACCTGCCGGCGCTACCGGTGGTAGTGGGCTACGAAGTCGGTGGCCGGGTAGACGCCGTCGGGGATGGCGTCGAAGCGGCGTGGCTCGGTCGTGATGTGTTTGCCATGACGCGCTTCGGCGGCTATGCCGACGTGGTATGCGTCCCGGAAAATCAGGTCTTCGCCCGTCCCCCGGGAATGTCGGCAGAACAAGGCGCAGCCATTCCGGTCAACTACTTCACCGCCTGGCAACTGGTGGTCGTCATGGGTGCACTTAGAGCCGGCGAAACCATGCTGGTGCATTCGGCCGGCGGCGGGGTCGGGATCGCAGCGACGCAGATCGCCAAGCACATCGGCGCCCAAGTCATCGGCACCGCATCGACGGCAAAACATGAGCAGCTCAGAAGCCTGGGGGTCGATCATCTGATCGACTATCGCAACGAGGACTTTGAGGCGCGCACGCGCGAGATCATGGCCGGGCGCGGCGTGGAACTCATTCTCGATGCGGTCGGTGGCGCCTCGTTCAAGAAGGGCTACCGGCTGCTCGCACCAACCGGGCGGCTGGGCATGTTCGGCATCTCCTCGGCAGCCACGGGCAAGGAACGCAGCATCATCAGCATGCTCCGAACGGTGGCCAGCATGCCCTGGTTCCAGTTCACGCCGCTAGCGCTGATCAACCAGAACAAGGGGGTCTTCGGCGTCAACCTGGGTCACCTCTGGAAAGAACTTGAACGCATTCGTGGCTGGTCCGATTCGCTGTTGGAGCTCTGGGATCAGGGGGTAGTAAGACCGCAGATTGCCCGGACCTTTCGCTTCGAAGAAGCGGCCGCGGCGCATCACTATATCCAGGATCGCAAGAACATCGGTAAGGTGCTGCTGGTGCCCTAGTTCGGGCACGCTATCATCGAGCCTCATTGATCTTGGGCAAAGTCATGGTGACCCAGCGATTTGGTGCGGTTGCGGTGGTCGGCGCGGGCGCGGTCGGCAGTTTCTTCGGAGCGATGCTGGCACGCGCCGGACATCGCGTGACCCTGATCGGACGTCCCGCCCACGTGCAGGCCATAGAGCGCGACGGACTGCGCCTGGAAATGGCCGGGCGAACCGAGACTATTCGCTTGGCGGCGAGCTCCAAGCTGGCCGCCGTGCGCGGCGCCGACCTGGTGCTCTTCTGCGTCAAATCCACCGATACCGAGACCGTTGCGCAGCAATTGGCA
>JAENXP010000506.1 GCA_016649475.1 Burkholderiales bacterium
CCTCATACTCCCCTATATTGGCCTGTTGCAAAATTCATTTTGCAACAGGTTCTAAGAGGGATTGCTTCAGAGTTAACCGTCATTGCGCGGTGCATAGCCGGGGAATCTGTTTCCGTTTAGCCGGAAAAAAAGCGGACTCCTCGCTGTGCTTGGACCAACACTCTTGACACTGTCATTCCGGGATGCCGTCAAAGTCTATCAGAACGCTTTGCCGCCAGGCGCAATGCACGCATAATTCCCGGCATGAACGAACAGCGCGAAGGTCCTGGGCCCCGGGCCGCGCAGCCTGCGCCGGTGCTCGACCTGCGCGATGCGATCGCGCTGATCGTCGGCATCGTCGTCGGCGCCGGCATATTCAAGACCCCGTCGCTGGTGGCGGCCAATGCGGGCGGCACCTGGACCATGCTAGCCGCCTGGCTGCTGGGCGGAATCGTTTCGCTGATCGGCGCGCTTTGCTATGCAGAGTTGGCCACCGCCTGTCCGAATGCAGGCGGCGATTACCATTTTCTCACCCGCGCCTATGGCAAGAAATTGTCGTTTCTTTTCGCCTGGGCGCGCCTGGCGGTGATTACCACTGGTTCGATTGCCTTGCTCGCATTCGTGTTCGGCGATTATTGTTCGCGGCTGTATTCCCTGGGCGCTCAGTCGTCCGCAATCTACGCCGCGGCGATCGTGATCGTGCTGACGGCAGTGAATATCGCCGGCGTAAAAAGCGGCGCGGCGACGCAGAACTGGCTGACCGCGCTGCAGGTGCTGGGATTGCTCGCGCTCGCCCTTGCCGGACTCGTGTTTGCGCCCGCCGCGCAGATGTCTACCGTACCCGGGGTCGTGGCTCCGGGGCAGCCGGCTTTCGGCCTGTGCATGGTGTTCGTGCTGCTGACCTACGGCGGCTGGAACGAAGCCGCCTACATCTCCGCTGAAGTCAAGGACGGGCGGCGCAATATGCTGCGCGCACTGGTGTGGAGCATGCTCATCATCACCGCGCTCTACCTGCTGGTGAATCTCGCCTATTTGCGCGGTCTGGGTCTGGCCGGCATGGCGGGTTCGCAGGTGATCGCGGCAGATCTGTTGCAGCAGGTCTGGGGCAGCGCCGGAGCGCGGGCGATCAGCGTATTGATAGCGGTATCGGCGCTGACTTCGATCAATGCCAGCATCATTTTCGGCGCGCGCAGCAACTACGCCCTGGGCCGCGACTGGCCCCTGCTCGGGTTTCTCGGCCACTGGAATGCGCGTACCGGCTCGCCCTCGCGGGCGATGCTGCTACAAGGCGCGGTCGCGCTGGCGCTGATCGCGTTCGGCGGGCTCATGCGCCAGGGCTTCGAGACCATGGTGGACTACACCGCGCCGGTGTTCTGGCTGTTTTTTCTGCTCACCGGGGTTGCGTTGTTCGTGCTGCGCTGGCGCGAGCCGGAACTGGCGCGGCCGTTCAGGGTGCCCTTGTATCCGCTGCTGCCGCTGGCTTTTTGCGCCAGCAGCGCCTGGCTGCTGTATTCCAGCCTGGCGTATACGCGGCTGGGTGCGCTGGTGGGGATAGGGGTGCTCGTCGCCGGCGTGCCGCTGCTCGTGCTGGCGGCGCGCCGGGGCTAGGGTTCAATAAGTATTGCTGGCGGTGATTACGCCGTTGACGAGTTTAACCCTGTCGCCCATCCGCCAGGCCGGCTGAATGTCCTGGGCGATCACGCGGCTGGAGCCGTCGTCGAAGCGGATGTCGATTTCGTAGCTCTTGACCTTTTTCGTGTTCTTTTCGATCTGGTGCCCGGCGAAGGCTCCGCCGATCGCACCCAGCACGGTCATGACGTCCTTGCCGCGGCCGGCGCCCGTCTGGTGTCCGAGGACGCCGCCGGTGACACCGCCTACGGCAGCGCCCAGGCCGCTGCCTTCGCCTTTTTTCTCGATTTCACGCACCGATTCGATTACGCCGCAGTCCTGGCAAACCGGTTTCTGCGGCTTGATCGCCGGCGCAGGCACATAGTCGGGCGGAGGTCCATAGCCTGGAGGTGGCGTATTTTGCGCGAGTATCTGCGGCGCTTCGCTCTTGACCGTTTTCGCCGGCTCTTCGGCAGGACGCACCGCTTGTTGCACCGGCTTGGCCCGCTTGGCTGCCACTTTTTGCTTGACGGGTTCGGGCGCGCTCGCCGGAGCCGGACTGACGGTTGCCGGTTCGGCTGCCTGAGCCGTCTCGGCGAGTTTCGCCGGCGCTTCCGTGGTTTTCGCTACCTCGGTCTGGGCGCTTTGGCTGCGGCTAGTCGGGATCAGGCCCGTTATCGCGCCTATGCCGGCCAGGCTGAACAGGGTGACTGACACCGCGGCGATCGCGGTCAGCGGATGCATGCTTGTTTTCGTGGTGTTTTCCATCACTGTCTCCGTTAGGGATGCGCAGGTCTATTGCGCATCGACGGAACGGATGTTGGCAGCAGGGCTCGGGCGAAACTGTGAGCAATTGTGACTATTTGTAAGCAGTGCGGCCGCCGGCGCAGACTTCGATCTGTCGCAAAATGAATTTTGAGTATGCAAAATCCAGAGGCGCATGAAGGGGAAACCCCCTCATTTTGAAGCTGTCACCTACTCCGGCCGCATATGCGGGAACAGGATCACGTCGCGGATGCTCGCGCTGTTGGTGAACAGCATTACCAGCCGGTCTATGCCTATACCCTCGCCGGCAGTCGGCGGGAGGCCGTATTCCAGTGCGCGGATGTAATCGGCGTCGTAATACATGGCCTCTTCATCGCCGGCTTCTTTCTGCTTCGCCTGCTCGGCGAAGCGCGCCGCCTGATCCTCGGGGTCGTTCAGCTCGGAAAAGCCGTTGGCCATTTCGCGCCCGGTGATGTAAAGCTCGAAACGGTCGGTGACATCCGGGTTGGCGTCGTTGCGGCGCGCGAGCGGCGACACTTCTGCGGGATAGTCGACGATGAAAGTCGGCTGGATCAGTTTGGTCTCCGTGGTTTCATCGAACAGCATCAGCTGCAGCGAA
>JAENXP010000604.1 GCA_016649475.1 Burkholderiales bacterium
ACGGGATGGACCGGGGCGGTCGCGCGGCTCATGCAAACATTTGCGATTTCCGATGCGAAGACGCTGCTCGATCAGGGCAAATCAAAAGTAGGGGTGGGAAAGGCCAGGCCGGCGAAGAAGACATGAGTGAAGTTGTTCATCCTTCGCTTTATCAGATCAATACGCGCGTCTGGCTGACGGAGCTGTCGCGCGCACTGGGTAGGCGCGCGCGGCTGGACGACATTCCCGACGCCGAACTGGACCCGCTCGCAGAGAAGGGCTTCGACTGGGTGTGGCTCCTTAGCGTGTGGCAGACCGGGCCCGCGGCGCAGGCGATTTCGCGCGCCAATCCCGAATGGCGCCGCGAGTTCGCGGAAACGCTGCACGATTTGACGGACGAAGACATCGCCGGCTCGGGCTTCGCCATCCAGGACTACAGCGTGCATCGCGATCTGGGCGGCGCTGAAGCGCTCGCGCGATTGCGCCAGCGGCTGCAAGACCGCGGACTGAAGCTGATGCTCGACTTCGTGCCGAACCACATGGCGCCGGATCACCCGTGGGTAGACGCGCACCCGGAATATTTCATTCATGGCAGCGAGGTCGATCTGGCGCGTGCGCCACGCAACTACTGCCGCGTGCAGACGAAGAGCGGCCCGCTGCTGCTCGCCTACGGCCGCGACCCGTATTTCGACGGCTGGCCCGACACGCTGCAGCTAGACTACGCCAACCCGGACTTGCAGCAGGCGATGACAGGCGAGCTCGCGCGCATCGCCGCGCAATGCGACGGCGTGCGCTGCGACATGGCCATGCTGGTCTTGCCCGAGGTATTCGAGCGCACCTGGGGCAGACGCGCGGAGCTGTTCTGGCCCAGGGCGATCGAGTCCGTGCGGCGCAGGCATCCGGCGTTCCGCTTCATGGCCGAGGTCTACTGGGACCTGGAATGGACCATGCAGCAACAGGGCTTCGACTACACCTACGACAAACGGCTCTACGACCGCTTGCGCGAGGACCAGGCGCGGCCGGTACGCGAGCACCTGCATGCGGCATTGGATTATCAGACGAAGCTCGCGCGCTTTCTGGAAAATCACGACGAACCCCGCGCTGCCGTGACATTCGATACGAGCGTCCACAGGGCCGCAGCGGTGATCACCTATTTCATACCCGGCCTGCGCTTCTTTCATCAGGGACAGTTTGAAGGCCGGAAGAAACGCATTTCACCGCATCTGGTTCGGGCGCCTGAAGAATCTCCTGATCGGGAGATCGAGGAATTCTACGAACAATTGCTCGCGGTCCTGCGCAAACCCATGGTCAGAAGCGGGAAATGGCAGGCGCTTGCCTGTCGGCCGGCCTGGGAGGGGAACGGCTCCTCGGATGCTTTCATCGCCCACGCCTGGACGGGGCCCGACAACGAGCGGATGCTGATCGTCGTGAATTACGCATCCCATTCGAGCCAGTGTTATCTGCAGCTGCCTTTTCCCGAAATCAAAAACCGGTCGGTGCGGTTAGCGGATTTGCTCGGCACAGACATTTATGTCCGCGACGGAAACGAGTTGTCCGGGCGCGGACTCTATCTCGATATGCAAGCGTGGTCCCATCATGTTTTTGTTCTGGAGCTCAGCCTATGAAAGCGATTACCGTAGAACCGAAGAAACCAGGCAGCGCGCGATACGAAGATATTTCGGAACCCGACCTGCATGAGGGCTCGGTCCTCGTGGAGGCGGTCGCCGTCGGCGTCTGCGGTACCGACGTCGAGATCGTCGAGGGAAAGTACGGCTGGTCGCCGCCGGGAAAGACGCGCCTGGTACTGGGGCACGAGTCCCTCGGCCGCGTGATCGATCCGGGCCCGAGCAGCTCGCTAAAAAAAGGCGATCTGGTGGTCGGGATCGTGCGCCGTCCGGATCCGGTTCCCTGTCCGAATTGTGCGGTGGGCGAGTGGGACATGTGCCGCAACGGCCAGTACACCGAACGCGGCATCAAAGAGATCCACGGATATATGTCGGAACGCTGGAGAATCGAACCCGAGTACGCCATGAAGATCGATCCTACGCTCGGGCTCCTCGGCGTGCTGCTCGAGCCCACCACGGTGGTCACCAAGGCGTGGGAGCAGGTTGTCGCGGTCGGGAGCCGCGCCTTCTGGGAGCCGCGCACCCTGCTCGTGACGGGCGCAGGCCCCATCGGTCTGCTCGCAGCCCTGGTCGGCAAGCAGCATGGGCTCGATGTCCACGTCCTCGACCGCGTCGAATCGGGACTCAAGCCTGAACTCGTACGCGAACTCGGCGCGACCTACCACTCCGGCAGCGTCAGGGATATCGGCTTCGAGCCGGACGTGATCGTCGAATGCACCGGCGTCGGGCAAGTCATCGCCGACTCGATTCAGACGGTTGGTGCCGGCGGCGTCGAAC